>DATFKK010000088.1 GCA_035268685.1 Candidatus Krumholzibacteriia bacterium
CCCCGCCACCGCGACCACCGACAGGTAGGTCTTGAACTCGCTGTCTCCGAGGTATGCCCCCAGGCGGCCGCGGATCGCCGCGTAGTGCAGCGAGAAGTTCACGCCGGCCAGGAACATGAACACGATCAGCACGCTCTCGACCGCCGGGTTCGCGAAGCCGCCGATCGACGTGTCCTGCGTGCTGAACCCACCAGTGGCCATGGTGGTGAAGGCGTGGCAGAGCGCGTCGTACCATCCCAGACCCGCGATCATGAGCGCGACCATGCAGGACAGCGAGAGCGCGCAGTACACGCCCCAGAGTAGCCGGGCCGTCTCCTTGATCCGCGGGGTCAGCCGGTCGGGGGACGGCCCGGGCGCTTCGGCCCGGAAGAGCTGCATCCCGCCGACTCCGAGCAGGGGCAGGATGGCCAGGCTCAGCACCACGATGCCCATGCCGCCCAGCCACTGGATCATCGAGCGCCAGAGCAGGGGACCCCGCTGCAGCCCGACGGTCACCGCCTCCCCGGTGTCGGGATCCGTCACCACCCGCTGTTCGATGTCCGAGAGGATCGACGCCCCCGTCGTGGTGAACCCGCTCACCGATTCGAAGGCGGCGTCGGTGAACGACGGAATCTGCCCCGACAACCAGAAGGGCATGGCGCCGAACAGTCCGACGACCAGCCATCCCACGCTCACGATCACGAAGCCGTCGCGCTTGCGCAGGTCCTGCCGGCCACGCAGCAACAAGGCGGTGGGTGCGCCCAGCGCGAGACCGATCCCGATGCACAGGGCGAACCACGGCGCCGCGTCCTCGCCCGCCAACAACGACACGAAGAACGGCACGAGCATGGCGATCGCCGTGGCGGCCAACAGCAGCCCCAACACGCGGACCACGGCGTCGAGGTTCACGCCCACGATTACCTGAACAGCTTCTGCACGGCCTTCACGCGACCGGGCAGGGTGAATACGAGCACCTTGTCGCCCGGATCGATCACGTCGGACCCGCGCGGGATGACGACCTGGTAGGGCTTGATGATCGCACCCAGAATCGTGTTGCGGGGCAGTTCGAGCTTGGCCAGTTGGACCCCCACCGCCGCGCTGCGCTCGGTCGCCTCGACCTCGAGCACCTCGGCGTCGCTGTCCTTGAGATCGGTCAGGCTGAGGATGTTGCCGTGGCGGAAGTAGCGCATGATGGCGCGCGCGGTCGACAGACGCGGGCTCACGGCGGCGTCGATTCCGATCACCGCGGCCAGGGGCACGTAGTTCGGACGCTTGATCAGCGAGATCGTCTTGCTCGCCCCGTAGTGCCGCGCGAGCAGACACGAGGTGATGTTCATCTCCTCGTCGTCGCTCACGGCGACGAAGGCGTCGATCTTCTCCACGCCCTCCTGCTCGAGCAGTTCGGCGTCGGTGGCCTCGCCGCGCAGGGGCAGTGTCTTCTCGAGCCGGTCGCCGGCCCAGCGCGCGCGCTGCTCGTCGGGCTCGATCAGCTTCACGTGGATCCCGTCGCGATCCAGCCACTCGGACAACGACACGCCGATGCGGTTGGCTCCGGCCACCATGATCGCCCGCGGCCGCGGTGTGGGCCGGGTGAGCCTGCCCAGGGCTTCGTTGATCCGGCCCGGTCGGCCCACCAGGAAGACGTGGTCGCCCTCGAGCAGCTTGTCGTCGCCGGTGGGGATGATCGTCTTCTGCCGGCGCGTGATGGCCGCGACCAACGCCCAGCGACTGCCGACCTCGCCGGCGATCTCGCTCAGGCTCTTGCCGTCGACCGGGGCCCCCGACCCGATGCGCGCGCCGATCACCTGCACGCGTCCGTCGGCGAAGTCGTAGATGTCGGTGGCCGCCGGCTGCAGGAGGAGTTCGTGGATCTCGGCCACCGCCTCCTGGTCGGGATTGATCATCTGGTCGATGGCCTCGAAGCTCGACTGCCCGGTGGTGTCCTCCTCGCCGGCGCGGCGGTAGTACTCGCGGTTGCGCACGCGGGCCACCTTGGTGCGCACGCCGTAGCGATCGGCCTGCAGGCAGGCCAGGATGTTGATCTCGTCGACGTCGGTCACGGCGATCAGGACACCGGCCTTCTCGACGCCGGCCTCCTCGAGCACCTCGCAGGCCGCGCCGTTGCCCGTCTGGATCATGGCGTCGACATGGTCCTTGGCCTCGTTCACGATGTCGGGATCGGCCTCGATCATGACGACGTCGTGGTTCGCACTCGACAGGCGGTTGGCGACGATCGATCCCACCGCGCCCGCGCCCACGATGATGATCTTCATCATGCCCTCCCGGCGGTCGAGACGATTTCGAGGGCGCGGTCGACGTCGGCGTCGGACACGTCGAGGTGGGTCACCATCCGGACCCGACGCGGCCCGAAGGCCGACACCAGAACACCGGCGGTCGCGAACGTGGAGGCGAGGTCGGACGAGCTCTGCTCTCCGAGCACGTCGAAGAGAACGATGTTGGACTCGGGCGTGCGCACCGCCCTCAGCTCGGGGTGCTCGAGCTCGTCGGCGAGCCGGCGGGCCCGCGCGTGGTCGTCGGCCATGCGCTCGACGTGGTGGTCGAGGGCGTGAAGGCAGGCCGCGGCCAGCACGCCCACCTGGCGCATGCCACCGCCCCACTGCTTGCGCAGGCGGTGCGCGCGGCGGACCACGTCGCCGTCGCCCACGAGCACCGATCCCACCGGCGCTCCCAGTCCCTTGCTGAAGCACAGACTGACGGTGTCGAAGCCGGCCGTGAGATCGGACACCGGGCGGCCCAGGGCGACGGCCGCGTTCCAGAGGCGGGCGCCGTCGAGGTGCAGGCGCAGGCCGCGGTCGCGCGCGCCCTCGAGCGTCGCACGCTGGGACTCGGGTGGGAACACGCGGCCGCCGCAACGGTTGTGCGTGTTCTCGAGCGCCACGATCGCCGGCTCGGCACAGTGCACGTCGTCGTCGGGATTCAGGACCTCGGCCACTCGCGGCCAGGGCATCGACCCGTCCTCGGTGTGCACGCAGCTCACGAGCAGTCCGCCGAGCGCCGCCGGAGCGCCTCCCTCGTAGCGGACCACGTGGCTGTCGACGTGACACACGAGCTGTTGGCCCGGCTGCGACTGCGCGCGCAGGGCGAGCTGGTTGCCCATGGTGCCGCTCGGCACGTAGAGGGCGGCTTCCTTGCCCGTCAGGGCGGCCACCCTCGCCTCGAGCCGACGCACGGTGGGGTCGTCGCCGAGCACGTCGTCGCCGACCTCGGCCTCGGCCATGGCCCGGCGCATGGCCGCGCCGGGCCGCGTCACGGTGTCACTGCGGAGATCGACGGGATCCATGGTGGAACGGTGCCCGGTGAGGGGGAAGGGCACGGCCCACCGCCGCACCCGATCGCAGGCCTAACCCAGCGCCACGCGATCCTTGAGCATCTTGCTGACCTTGAACACCGGGACCTTGCGCTCGGGCACCGGAACGGCCTCGCCGGTGCGGGGATTCCGCGCCATGCGCGCCTTGCGCTCCTTCACCTTGAAGGTGCCGAAGCCGCGGATCTCGAGGTGCTTGCCCTCGGCCAGTGCGCCGCCGATCTGCGAGAGGAACAGTTCGACGGCCTCGCTCACTTCCTTCTTGGTGAGGCCGGTCCGCAGAGCGATGTCCTCGACGATGTCCTGTTTGGTCATGATTCGTACCTCACACGGGCGCGTGGGGGGCCCGGATCGGGGATCGTCACGTTCGGAGTCGCCCCGGAACGGGATCACGGAGGGAGTGCACGATCCGCCGGCCCTCGCCGTGCGATCGACCATGCCCCGTGCATCAAACCCTTGTCAATGCCGACGTTGCGGCAGATCGCAAGGGAGTCGCGGCGAGGTGCAACGCGTCCGGCACCGTGCCGTCGCGTTCGAGCGGCCGAATGTACCGGCCTCCGCCACGTCACGCCACCCGATCCGCGCACGAATCACGGGATCGAACGCGCCCGCCCGAGGACGGCCGCGTGTGATTCCGCGCAGATCGCGAGTGGCCCGTCGATTGCACGAAGAGAGGGTCGCGCCGTCCACCCGCACGCCTTCCGCGGCGGGCCCTGCTCCCGAGGAGCGACCATGCGCGCGATCGAAGGTCTGGTTCCCGCGTCCCTGCTCGTGCTCCTGGTCCTCGCCGGGCCGGTCCTGCTGAGCGCGTGCGACGACGGAGACGACGACACCCCGGCCGGGGTGTCGGCGGACGTCCGCGCGCCGGCGGTGCCGTCGGGCGTGACCGCGACCGACCTGGACGACGGCCGCGTCCTGGTGTCCTGGCGGGCGAACCGCACCGATCCCGATCTCGCGGGCTACCTCGTCTACCGCTCCACCCGACCGGAAGGCGGCTACCGGCCCGTCGAGACCCACCCGGTGCGGAGCAACTCCTGGATCGACGAGGAGCCGGGCGACCAGGGCCCGCGGTACTACCGGGTCTCGGCCCGGGACGCGGCCGCGAACGAGAGCCCCCTGTCGGAGCCGGTCTCGACCCACAGACGACCCGCCGTGCCCGCCACGGCCGCGTCGATCACGACCGTCCTCGACTGACCCCTCTCGCGTTCTGGTACGGGATTCGCACTCCGAGCCGCCGCCGGGGTGTGTCCGGCGGAGCCGGCGAACGGCGCGAGACACCCGAACGGGAGCGCGGAGCGGACTTCATGGTCGGAATCGGCTTGGGGCACAGCCTGGACAAGAACCTGCGGAAGGTCGAAGCCTTCCGGCAGAAGGGACAGCTCGACCGGGCGCTCGAGAAACTCCAGGAGTGGGCACGCAAGTTCCCGGACACCCCGCACTACCAATTCGAGGCGGCCATGGTCGCCTTCGACCTCGAGGACTGGTCGACCGGCGTCACCGCACTCCGGGGCCTGGTCCGTTCGGTGCCCGACACCCGCGACAAGGTGCTGGGCGCCTGCCGTGAGCGCTTCGACGACACTCCGTCGCTCGCGCTGGGCGAATTCCTGATCGACGCCGCTCTCGGAGACGGGGACGTCGCCTCGGCCTTCGATCTGCTGCAGCGACTCGGCGGTGACGATCGATCGATCCACCGTCGCAAGCACACGATGCGGCACCAGAGTCTCGTCGCGACCGGCAACGCGCCGGCGGCGTCGCTGGTCAACAGCCACTGCCTGCAGTTCATGCTCGCGTGCGTCGACGGGGACGACGACCTGGCCGCTCGCGAGGCGGCAGCCCTGGCCGGACTGGACGATGCGCCCCGCATCGCCCTGGAACCGGTCCTGGGCCACGCGATCGAGGAGTACGCGGAGCTCGCCGGGTTCCTCCTGGCCCGCGCCCACCTGCGCCACGCTGCCGGAGCGATCGCCGAGGGCGCCACTCTGGCCGCCGCGGCCGCCCGGCGCGACGCCACCCGCCTGGACGAAGCCCTGGATCTCACCGAGCGCGCGGATCCCTCCGATGACGACCGCGGCCGATGGCTGCTGGCCCGGGGCGATCTCGAGACCCTCGCCGGCCGCGGCGATCGCGCCGCCCAGTTCTACCTCGAGAGCGCCGACGCCGATCCCGCGCTCCGCGACACCCTGCTCGACCGCCTGGCCGCGGTCTCCGACGACGACGCCCTGGCCGACCGCGGCGAGCTGTCGAAGCTGCGTCTGCGCCTGTTGGTGGTCCAGAAACGCTTCGACGAGATCCCGCCGCTGACCCAGACACTCCTGCGCGACGGGGCCGCCACCGCGCAGGAACTCCGCACCCTGCTCGGCGAAGGCCGCTCCGAGGGTCTGCCGAACGAGATGCTGGTGGTGCTGGCCGAGACGGCCCTCCGCGACGGCGACCTCTCCGCCGCCGCGGTGCACGCCCACGAGATCCCCGCCCACGACCACGGATCGCTGAACCGCCTGCTCCGTTCGGTCGAAGACCTCGTCGACGACTGGCCGGCCGATGGACGGCTCCAGCTGGAAGCCCTGCACGCCGTGCTGCTGGCCCGGACGCGTAACCACGAGGCCGCCAACGAGCGCCTGGCGGGCATGTGGACCGACCACCCCGAGCAACTCGCCGTGCTGCTACCGGTCACCGAGCGTTGCCTCGAGTCGGTCGAGCCGACGCCCGTGCTGATCGAGGCGTCGCTGGGCGTCGCCCTGGACGCGGGCCGGCCGGAAGCGATCGCGCCGTGGATCGCCGGGATGCTGCGCGACGACCCCGACGTGGGACCGGTGAACGGCGGCGCTTCCTTCGACCAGGACAACCTGGACCTGGACTTCGGCGGCAACGGCGACGAGCACTCCGACGATCTGGGCGAGGCCCTCGTCGCCGTGCTCGAGGACTCTCCCGATCGTGCCGCATCGGTCCTGGCACTGCTCGACGGTCTCGACCCGGAACTCGCCACCACCCGCCGCCTCCGCCACGCGGTCGCGCTCGCCGCGCTCTGGGCCCGTGAGTACGCACGAGCCCTGCCCGAGTTGTCGGTGCTCGTGATGATGGC
>DATFKK010000089.1 GCA_035268685.1 Candidatus Krumholzibacteriia bacterium
CCGTGGGACACGGTGGAGATCATCACGCCGCCGACGAGCCTCGAGGTCGGTACCCGCGTCGAGTTGCGCACGAAGATCGGCCCGGTCTGGATCCGCATCGTGGCCGAGCACGTGGCCTACGAACGCAATCGCTTCTTCGAGGACGTCATGCGCGAAGGTCCCTTCGCGCGGTGGCACCACAAGCACCTGTTCTTCGAGCACGAGGACGGCTGCCGGCTGCGCGACGAGATCGACTACGCGCCGCCCTTCGGCGTGCTCGGCCGGTTGGTCGACCCGATCTCGGTGCGCCCCAGATTGGCCAAGCTCTTCGAGCACCGGCACGAGGTCACGCGGCGCGAGGTGCTCGCGGCGCGGCCCTGAACGACCTCGAGCGTGTCCACGATTGCCAGTCCGTACGCCATGCGCTTCGACAGGTCCTCGCCCTCGACGAGCTTCTGACCCGACTCCGGGCCGGGCGAGGGATCGGTCACCGGGAACTCCAGGGGCAGGGCGTGTGCATCGAGCGTAGGCAGGCCGGCCGGGGGTTCGGCGTCGGCGGCGGACACGCCACGGAGCCTCGACGGCGCCCCCTCCTTCTCCGTAGATTCGGAGCGACGAACGTCTGCGTCCCGGGACGAGGTGATGCGCCGTGACCGCGCCACGACGTCCGTGGATCGTGCTCTTCTTCGTGCTCGCGTCGGTGACGTCGGCCCCCGGCGGACCGAACGTTCCCGATGCCACGATCGAGATCTTCCACGTACAGAACGCGGGAGTCCTGATCCGAGGAGGCGGCCACTCCGTTCTCGTCGATGCCCTCACCGACCTGACGAGCGAACCGGGCACGCCGCCGCGCCCGTTCGACCGTCTCGCGACGCCGCAACTCCAGGCGCTCCGCCACGGCCGATCCTCCGTCGGCTGCGTCGATCTGGTGCTCGTCACGCACCGTCATCCCGATCACTTCACCGATGCCGTCGTGCGCGACTACCTGGACGCGTGCCCCGACGCCGCTCTCTTCGCGCCCGACGTTCCGGAGTCGACGGAACGGCAGATCGTCGCGTCGATCCCCGTCACGACCCTCGCGCTCGAGCACGTCGCGCTCGGAGACGTGCCTTCGCAGACACCGCACGTGGGCCATGTGGTGCATCTCGGTGCCTGGGACGTCTTCCATTGCGGCGACGCGGCCGGTTCGCGACTGAACGTGGACCGGATCCGGCGCGTGACGACGTCGAGGCGTGCGTTGTTCCTCGTACCGTACTGGTTCCTCGAGGCCGAAGTCTCGCGGACCTGGATGGAGACGCTGGCCGACTCGACTCCGGTCGTGCTCCTGCACGTCGACCCATGGCGTCGACCGCGCGTGCAGCGCCTCGTCGACGACCTCGTCTCGTCGATACCGGGACTCGTGCTCCCGGAGGAACACGCCGACGTCCCGGGGCGCCGTCACGCCTGGACTTCGACGGAGTGACACACCGGCGTCGGTGGGGTCGGGCAGCACGGGCGACCGGATCGGCATCGATCGGCCGATCAGGATCCGACGAAGTCCCGCGGATCGAGCACCGAGTCCGGGAACGACCGCCGCAGCCGCCGGTCGTGACTGAGCAGCCGCAGGCCCATACCCCGCGCGACGGCCACGAACTGACAGTCGTAGGGCGTGGCGTCCGCCTCGAAGGCGAGGTCCAGCACGACGTCGAACGAAGGAAGGTGTTCGGTTCCGTCCATCCACGCACAGGCCCGTCGGTGGAGCGCGCGCGCCGCGTCGAGCGGCAGGCCCGTCTTACGGTGGTGCTCCCACAGCACGCTCGCGAACTCGCTGCGCCAGAGCAACGGAGCGTGCCACTGGTCGTCGCGACGCGCGATCGTCCGAGCGAGTTCGGTGTGTTGCGTGGGCAGGAAGAGATCGACGATCAGGTTCGTGTCGACCGCGATCACAGACGACCCCGACGGATCGCGCGACGGATCTCCGCCGGCGTCATCGGCTCGACCGCATGGGTGGCGTGGAGCGCGTCGACGGCCTCGAGCATCGCGTCCACGTCGGGCTTGTGCGGTGCGAGCGCCGCGTCGAGCAGCACGAGGATCTCGGAGTTCAGACTCCTGCGATTGCTCTCGGCCTGCGTGCGCAGCCGGACGAGCAGTTCCTCGGGCACGTTCTTGAGCGTCAGGTTCGGCATGGTGGTCATGATGCCGCCTCGACGGGAGGCGAGACACCAAAACGGTAGCGAAATGGTACCGTTCGGTCAAGACGCTCCGCGTTCCGCGCGGAGCGTTGGACTTCGCCCGCGCGGAGGAGCAGACTGGTCTTCCGACCCGCGACGTGTGCTCGTAACCGCCGCCCCCGAAGAAGGGGAGCGCCGGAGGATTCCCGTGGTCCGGACCGTTCTGCTCGTCGTGGCTTGTCTCGCCGCCGAGGACTATCCCCTTCCGGCCGGCACCCCCGTCTACGCCATGGCCGACGGTCGGGTGAGCTACTCCGGCCGCATGGACGGGTACGGTTGGCTCGTGGTCATCGATCACCCGCAGTTCGATCTCTACTCGCTGTACGGTCACCTGAGTCCGAGCCGATGGACGATCGAACCGGGCCCGGTGACGAAGGGAGACCGCATCGGATCGATCGGCGATGCGGACGAGAACGGAGGCACGCGGGAACGAACCATGGACCCCCATCTGCACCTCGGCGTGCGCGCGGGTCGACGCGCCGATCATCCCGGCAGCGGGCAGTGGCGTTGGATGGCCGGATGGACCGCGCCCTGCCCCCAGGACCTGGGATGGCTCCAGCCGTCCGCGATCATCGTCGCACAACACGTTCCGGCCGGCGGCTTCGTCGCACCGCACGGCGACTTCTTCGCGAAGTGGGGGATCGAGTTCCTCCTCGGGGTCGTTTGCGCTCTCGTGGCGTTGGGCGTGTCGATCTTCGCGATCCGGCGCAACCAGACGCTCCCGCTCTTCGTGGCCAGCGTGGCCTTGTACGCGATCGCGTGGCTACTCCAGGACCAGACGACACGCGTCGGGATCCTGATCCGCGCACTGTCCGTTCTGCTCGTGGTGATCGCAGCGGTGCGGCTGGCACGGCGGCCGGCTGGCGCGAAGGCGCGCGAGGAGTAGGCAGGCGCGGACGGGTTCGAGGAAGTGCTCGGGCGTCTCGCGATCGAAGATCCGGAACGGTCGGCCGCCTCTTCGTGGTACCCTGCAGCCCCTCGGAAAGCCGGACCCAGCACGCATTCCATCGAGAACCTGTTCATCGGCATCTCCGGAATCATCGGCGCGGGAAAGTCCACGTTGGCGCGGGCTCTGGGCGAGCACCTCGGCATGGACGTCTACTACGTTCCGGTCGCCACAACGAACACCTCGAGAACATCTACCCCGACACCGCGCGGCACAGCTTCGCGATGCAGGTCTACCTGCTGAACCGTCGATTCCAGCAGCACCAGGAGATCATCTGGCGTGCGCGCCCCGCGGCGCGCATGGCACCGCCTCGGTGGGAGATATGGCACCAGAATGATGCCGTCACGGTTCCACGCGGTCGATCGTCACGAACGGGGCGGCGGGCTCCCGCCCGGGCCGTGCCAGCTTGCACAGCGCTGTTCGGTAACCCCGGCGGCGAATCCGTGCTAACGTTCTCGGCTCCCTCCCAGCGCCCGAACCCGAGAAGAGGAAACCACGGTGATCACACGTGCCCGAGCCCGCACATGGCTCGCGCTGACCACGATCTTCGTCCTGACCGTCACCGCATCCGCCGAACACCACGATCACGAGAAGGACATCGAGCAGGCTGTCCTGAACTACGCGAACGCGCTCTACGACATGAAGCCCGAACTGATCGTCGAAAGCGTCAGCCCGAAGCTGCAGAAGGTGGGCTACATGCCTGCGCGGGACGGATCCGGCCTGGTCGAGGACTGGATGACCTTCGAACAGCTCGAGGAACTCGCCGGCCACCTCAACGAAAACGGTATGTTCGACCCGGCGACGTCTCCCCGGGACGTGACGATCCTCCACTACACCGACATGATCGCCACGGTGAAGCTGGACGCTGCCTGGGGCGTCGACTACATCCACCTGTCCCGTAACAGCGGCAAGTGGATGATCATGAACGTGATCTGGGAGATGCCGGCGGCGTGAGGGAAGGAACAGGTCGTCCACGTGGAGTCCATCGTTGATCGGCAGGACCCTCGCCCATTACGAGATCACCGCCCCGCTCGGCCGGGGCGGTATGGGCGAGGTCTACCGCGCCCGCGACACCAAGCTCGGCCGCGACGTCGCGATCAAGATCCTGCCGCGCGAGATGAGCGGCGACCCCGAGCGGATCGCACGTTTCCAGCGCGAGGCCCGCACGCTGGCCACGCTCCAGCATCCGAACATCGCCTCGGTCTACGGCTTCGAGGAGATCGCCGAGGCCCGCTTCCTGGTCATGGAGCTCGTCGAAGGAGAGGATCTCGCACAGCGGCTGGCGCGCGATCCACTGTCGGTGGACGAGGCGATCACGGTGGCGACTCAGATCGCCGCCGGGCTCGACGCCGCCCATGAACGCGGCATCGTCCACCGCGACCTCAAGCCCGCGAACGTCGTCCTGGCGTCCGACGGTGCGGCCAAGGTGCTCGACTTCGGCCTGGCCCGCGCCTACGGCCCCGAGCCCGAATCCCCCGAGGACCTCGACCACTCGCCCACCATCACCGCGGGCATGACACAGGCGGGTACGATCCTGGGCACCGCATCGTACATGAGTCCCGAGCAGGCCAAGGGACGGCCGGTCGATCAACGCGCCGACATCTGGGCCTGGGGCGTCATCCTGTGGGAGATGCTCGCCGGCCGGCGGCTCTTCACCGGGGATTCGGTCAGCGATACGCTCGCCGGTGTGCTGCGTCAGGACATCGACGTCGACGAGCTTCCCGCTGGGACGCCGGCCAACGTCCGCCGCCTGCTGGCCAAGTGCCTCGAGCGCGATCCGAAACGGCGCCTTCGTCACATCGGTGACGCGAGCATCTACTTCGAACAGCCGGACGCGGTCGCCGTGACGACGACCCAGACCGGTCCGTGGAAACCCGTCGCCGCCGTCGCGACGCTCGCCGCCGTCGCTCTCGCCGCGCTCCTCGTGCTGTTCCCGTCCGGCGAATCCGAAGACCGTACCGTCCGGCGCTGGGACTTCGGGCCGACGGCCGACGGCGGCGGCGCGGAACTGCGCGCGAGCATCTCGCCCGACGGCCGCACCATCGCCTACTCCGACCGCGCCGGCGTCTGGGTCCGGCGGATCGACGAACTCGAACCCCGCAATCTGGCGCGCACCGACGGGGCGAGCCAACTCACGTGGTCGTCGGATTCGCGGACGATTCTCTTCGCCGACGGACAGCACGTGTCGCGCGTGGCGGCGACGGGCGGACGCGTCCAGTCCGCGGGCACGGTCGCGTCGGGCGCGGCCGCGGCTTCGGGCAGCGTGGTCTGGAACGACGACGGCACCATCCTGATCACCAACGGCAACAGCGGTATCCATCGGATCACCGCGGCGGGCAACGATGCCGAGGTCTTCGTCGAGGTCGGCGAGGACGAAATGGACTTCCACGAGATCACCGCCGTGCCCGACGGGCGTGGCTGGGTCTTCGTCGTCCACGAACCCAAGGGCCGCTTCGGACGTCTCGATCTACTGACTGCCGACGGCGATCGACGCACGCTGCTCGAACTCGAGAACGACATCTACGACGTCGCCGTCGACCCTGCCGGTTACCTCGTGGTGCAGCAGGCGGGCACCAACGCGGGAATCTGGGCCGCTCCCTTCGACCTCGGAACGCTCGAGCTCACGGGCCGCCTGGCCCTGTTCGCCGCGGGGGGGTCGCGCGCGACCGTTTCGTCCAACGGCACCCTCGTCTACACGCAGAGCGGCGGCGACCTCGAGGGCGAGCTGGTCTGGCTGGACGCACAGGGCAACGAACTGCGGGTGCTCACGACGGTAGCGACGGAGCGACCCTTCCCGCGCCTCTCGGCGGACGGCGGAGAGTTCGTCCTGCCCGTCACCACCGATCGCGGCCGCGATCTCTGGACCTTCGACGCCGACTCCGGAACCGGCCGGCTCCTGCAGCAGACCGAAGCGCTCGAGGACTTCGCCACCTACGCCGAGAGCGGCGATCGGATCTACACCTACGGTCCCACCGACCGCGGCTTCATGATGTCGCGTCTCTCGCCACGGTCGTCCGAACCGGCCGAGGAGCTCACCATCGGCGTGCTCCCCGTCGCGCGCGAGGACCTCGGTCTGCTGTTCCATTCGCGTCCCCGTCCCGGTGGCTTCTTCTTCGAGATCTGCGTGCTCCCGCTCGACGAGCTCGATGCCGAACCGCGCGTCCTCGTCGCCACCGACGACGTCAACTGGGGTGCGGCGCCCTCACCCGATGGACGCTACCTCGCCTACAGCTCGAACGAATCGGGCTCCTATCAGGTCTACCTGACCGACCTACCGAACGCCGACAGCCGCTGGCAGGTGTCGGTCGAAGGCGGCCACTGGCCCCAGTGGAGCGCCGACGGAAAGGCCCTGTACTTCGCACTCGACGACGGCGTCTACCGCGCCTCGTTCGACGGCGACGACGGAGTGCGCGTGGGTCCGCCCGAGGTCCTCTTCGAGTATCCGACCCTGCCTTGGGCTCCGGCCTGGTCGAGCGGCTTCGCGGTCGACGGTTCGGGCGAGCGCTTTCTCGTGGTGCGCAACCCGCGACCCGAGGAGACGGACGCAGTGCGGGTCGTGGTCGTGGAGAACTGGGCAGCGGAGTTCGAGGCGGGGCGGTAGGGGGCAGGGGCTCAAATGTCTGCAGTACTACGGACTCGAGCGCTTCCTCTATCGTCTCTCCCGAGCGCTACACGGAGGACTTCGAGTTCACGAAAACGAGCACCGTCGTTCGACTCTTCTCGATCGGAGTCCGCTTCGTGTCGCGTTCCGAGGCGAAGCGCCTGCTCCACGGCCTCGACCGCTTCCGCGAGGTCGTTCTCGACTTCCGCGGTGTCGAAGGAGTCGGGCAGGGCTTCGCCGACGAGGTGTTCCGCGTATGGGCGCACGCGCATCCGCAGACGACGTTGATCCCGGTGCACATGAATCGGGCCGTGGAGTTCATGGTGCGCAGAGCGCTGTAGGTGCACTCAGACCCCGACCCTCTCCCAGGCCACCCCCTCCCGACCGAAGTGCCCGCCGCTGGCGACGGACTCGAAGCCCGGGACGTCGAGTCCCAGCCGTTCCACGATCGCCGCCGGCCGGAAGTCGAACTCCTTCTCGATCAGGCGCATCGCTCTGGCGGGTGGGCCCGTCCGGAAGGTCTCGACGGCGATCGACACCGGGCGGGAAACGCCGATCGCGTAGGCGGCCTGCACCTCGCAGCGTCGAGCGAGGCCGTGATCGACGACGGTCCGTGCGGCCAGCCGTGCCATGTACGCCGCCGAGCGATCGACCTTCGACGCGTCCTTCCCGCTGAACGCGCCGCCACCGTGACGGGCCAGACCGCCGTAGGTGTCGACCATGATCTTACGGCCGGTGAGACCGGCGTCGGCGGCCGGGCCGCCCAGCGTGAACAGACCCTTCGCGTTGACGCGGACGATCAAGCCGTCGCGATACCAGATTCCCAGTTCCTGAGGCAGCACGACGTCCTTCACGTACTGTTCGAAGGTCTCCCGCTCGCAGTCGTCTGAGTGCTGGACGGCCACGACCACGGACTCGACGCGCACAGGATCGTCGCCTTCGTAGAGCACCGACACCTGGGCCTTTCCGTCCGGCCGCAACCATCGCGGGTCTCCTGCCGCACGATCGCGATCCAGCCTGCGGGTGATCCGATGCGCCAGGGCCAGCGGGAGCGGCAAGCGTTCCGGAGACTCCGACGTCGCATAGCCGAACATCATGCCCTGGTCGCCCGCGCCTTGATCCATCGGGTCCTGCCCTGCGGGCGTCACCAGGTGGTCGATCTCGTGCGACTGCTGGAAGACGATCGGCCGGACCTCGACTCCGTTCGCATGGAAGGGATCGTGGGGATCGCGGTAGCCGATGCGATGGAGGACGTCGCGGACCACGCGCGCCGGGTGGACCTCGGCCTGGCTGGTGATCTCGCCGGCGATCACGACCTGGTCGTGTTTGACCAGCGTCTCGACGGCGACGCGGGCCTGCGAGTCGCCGCGCAGGTGAGCGTCGAGGATCGCGTCCGAGATCTGATCGGCCACCTTGTCCGGATGACCCGCCGTGACGGATTCACTGGTGTAGATCCTACGAGTCTTCGCCATGACGATCCTCCTCGGAGACGTTCTTCCAGGCCGGGGCGGTTCGGTCGAGCACCGCGAAGCATTCCGACAGGCGCACGAGCGCACTCCGGTATTGCTCGCGCGCCAGCTCGAGATCGCGGGCCAGCGGAATGGAGAAGCCGTTGTAATCCTCGACGCGTACGTCGGGACATGCGTGACGGCCGAGCTCGAGGAGCAGGAAGGCCTCGCGTGGCGGGCGGTCGACTCCGTTCTCGTAGGCCTCGACCAGAACCGGGTAGAGGTCACCGAAGATCTCCCGGAGCGTCGCGTCGTCGAGCCCGTCGAGTCGATCCGGATCGCACTTCGACATGGGCGGGTCGGACAGATCGATCCTCCGGTGGAAGAGACCGCCCTCGACGACGGGACCCAGACTGTGGGCACATCCGATTCCGCACTCGACGGAGTCCAGACCGCAGCCGTCGAAGGGGCACTCGTAGGCCCCGCAGTAGCTGCAGCTGTAGAGCTTGTCGGCCACCGTGGCGAACGTCGGCTCGTCGCACATCGGACAGACGAGTTCGCCGACGTGAGCCCGCACCGATTCCCCGACGTCCTCGATGCGGCGGGACCACTCCTCTTCGAGCTCCTCGCCCGCCGCGAGGACGGCGTCGCCCTCGGGTGCGTACCAGCGCCGATACCGCGGAGACTGCGGACAACGGCCTCCCACCGGGATCCGCTCGACGGCAACGAGCGCGGTCCTCGCCTCCCTTGCGGCACGGGTCCAGATCTCCTCTTCGAGGCGGCTCGCGAGCCGCGGGTCGTGGACGAGCTCGTAGAGGACGCGTTCGTCGCGCAGAGGATCGGCCACGCCGAACATCCAGTTGCCGTGCGATCGCACGAGGTCGTGGAGGCGGTCGAACGTCAGGCCCGACGGACGCGGCTGGGCGCGTTCGGCCTGCTCGACCACCGGATGGACGGTGACACTCCAATGCCTGGAGAAGGGTGCGACGGGTCCGCGGGGCTCTTCGTCCCCGAGGACGTCGTCGTCCTCGTACTCGTCGTCGTCCTCGTCCTCGTCGGGATCGAGGTGGCCGGGCAACGGCGCCGTGTGGCATTCGATGCAGGGGAGGAGGTGCTCGCAGTCTTCGTGCGCCCCACAGAGAGGACACCTCGTCCAGCCGCAGAACGAGCAGACGCCGCTCGCGAGCGGATGACTGCAGAGATGGCAGAAGCCGACCTCCAGACGGATTTCGGGCTGGCCCCAGGACTCGACGACGCCTTCGAAGACCGGGCGCATGTAAGGGCTCATCGCACGACCTCCGTCGAGAAGGGCGCATCGATCGTCGCACGATGGCGGTGGAACGGCTCAAAGAGGAACACCATGCCAAGACCTCCAGGGTCACGGGTCATGGTGCCGAAGCGCGGCAGGAGCGAACGAGGCAGACGTCGGTGGACACCGCGGCAGGAAACGAAAACGCCCCACTGCGGTGCACAGCGGGGACGAGCCGTTCGGCGGACTGTCCAACGCTTTAGCACCTTGTTTTACGTGGCGGCAAGCTGATGATCAAATCACCACGTGGCATGTATGGTAAGCGAACGAGGCCGAGTCGACAAGTCGGATTCGTGATGGTCGGCCATCTGTCGGGTGACGACCGGCGGGGTGTCGAACGGTGGGCGGAACGTCGTCGCTCGTGGCCCATGCCGCGCGACCACTTCCGCCGCGGAAGCCGGGATCCCGGAAGTCTCGTCGGGGATGTTCCGCGCGGGAAGCGGGAAGAGGGAGGCACTCACTCCCGCCAGACCTGGCCGGCTCGACGTGCGACGTGCTAGCTTTTCCCGGGTGGCCGTGCCGTCCTCCTTCCCGGGTTTCGACAGTTCGACCACTCCCGGACGTCCCGATCCGAGACGCCACGGCCGCGGATCGTTCTTCCGCC
>DATFKK010000090.1 GCA_035268685.1 Candidatus Krumholzibacteriia bacterium
TGATGCCGGGCGACAACGTGGAGCTGCAGGTGGATCTGATCACCCCGATCGCAATGGAAGAGGGACTCCGCTTCGCGATCCGCGAGGGCGGCCGCACCGTCGGTGCCGGTGTCGTCGCGGAGATCTACGAGTAGTCCGGCGCGCCCGCCGCGTGGGGGCGCGACGACGATGATCGGTAGGGGTGTAGCTCAGTTGGCTAGAGCATCGGTCTCCAAAACCGAGGGTCGCGGGTTCGAATCCTGCCACCCCTGCCACCTTTCTCCCTGAACGACGCACCCGGTGACGGGGCGTCGGCGAGCGACGGCCATGGAACGCATCAAGACCTTCGTGAAGGAGAGCTGGGCCGAGCTGGGCAAGATCACCTGGCCGAACCGGCAGGAGCTGGCCGAGTCGACGGTGGTCGTGATCGTGTCGGTCATCCTGATCACGATCTTCATCGGCCTGGTCGACCTGGGCTTCAGCAATCTCTTGAAGCTCTTCGCGCGGACGGTCTGATCGACCGTCGCCGCCAGTGGAAGTGGTGACCATGATCGGAGATCCCAAGCATTCGCCCGAGGGCGAGGCCGACGACGCGACGACGCCGGACACGACCGGCGCCGAGACGCCGGCGTCCGGGTCTTCGGAATCGGAAGGCGACGAGCCCGCTCGTCATCCGGACCTGAAGTGGTACGTCGTGCACGCGAACACCGGGCACGAGAACAAGGTCAAGCGCAACATCGAGGGCTCGATCCGTGCGGACGAGTCCATGCAGAAGTACTTCGGCGACGTGCTCGTGGTCACCCAGGAAGTGACCGAGATGCGCAACGGCAAGCGCGTCACGAGCAAGCGCAAGTTCTTCCCGAGTTACGTGCTCGTGGAGATGGTGCTGAACGACGAGACCCTCCACTTCATGAACAACATTCCCGGCGTGACCCGCTTCGTGGGTGCGGGCAACAAGCCCCAGGCCCTGAGCGAGCAAGAGGTCGATCGTATCCTCGGGCGCATGCGCAAGACCGAGGACAAGACGGTCCACGAGATCCCCTTCAACGTGGGTGACGCGGTCGAGGTCATGGACGGTCCGTTCAGTGACTTCACGGGCATCGTGAACGAAGTCAATCCCGACAAGGGCAAGCTCAAGGTGATGGTCTCGATCTTCGGACGCGAGACCCCCGTGGAGCTCGATTTTCTCCAGGTGAAGGCGCTGTAGGCGACCGGAGGCGATTGTCATGGCCAAGAAGGTCACTGGGTACATCAAGCTTCAGATCCCGGCGGGTCAGGCGAATCCTGCCCCTCCGGTCGGTCCTGCGCTCGGCCAGCACGGTCTGAACATCATGGACTTCTGCAAGTTGTTCAACGACCGCACCAAGGAGCAGATGGGCATGATCATCCCCGTGGTGATCACCGTCCATCACGACCGCACCTTCACCTTCATCACCAAGACCCCGCCCGCGGCCGTGCTGCTGCGCAAGGCGGCCGGGATCGAAAAAGGTTCGGGGGAGCCGAACAAGACCAAGGTCGGCAAGGTGCCTCTGGCCGAGGTCCGCAAGATCGCCGAGCTCAAGGCCCCCGATCTGAACTCCCACGACGTCGACGCCGCCATGCGCATGGTCATGGGGACCGCACGCAGCATGGGCCTCGAGGTCGAGTAGAGAGTCCGTCGCGGCCCCGCTCGAGGGGCCCCCACAACACCCCGCGGTTGCATCGTCCGCACCGTCGCTCCGCTCCGCCGGACGTCGGGAGATCGCAAACGAGGTCCTATGAAACGAGGAAAGAGCTGGAAGGCGGCCCAGGAGTCGATCGACCGGCTGAAGCTCTATGATCTCGACGAAGCCGTCGAGACGATCCAGGCCCTGCCCAAGGCGAAGTTCGACGAATCGGTCGACCTGTCCGTGAAGCTCGGGGTCGACCCGCGCCACGCCGACCAGATGGTCCGTGGCACGGTCGTCCTGCCGAACGGAACGGGCAAGACGGTCCGTGTGCTCGTGCTCACCCAGGGTCCGAAGGTCGACGAGGCCAAGGAGGCCGGCGCCGACCACGTCGGCTCCGACGAGTACATCGAGAAGCTCCAGGGGGGCTGGCTCGACGTCGACGTGATCATCGCCACGCCCGACATGATGGGCAAGGTCGGCCGGCTGGGGAAGATCCTCGGCCCGCGCGGCCTGATGCCGAACCCGAAGGTCGGGACGGTCACCATGGACGTGGCGAAGGCCGTGAGCGATTCCAAGGCCGGTCGCGTGGAGTACCGCGTCGACAAGGCCGGCAACATCCATTGCCCGGTGGGCCGCCGCAGCTTCGACTCGCAGGCGCTCACCGAGAACATCCAGGCCGTGCTCAAGGAGCTGCAGCGGGCGAAGCCCGCCGCGGCCAAGGGCAATTACATGCAGTCCTGCAGCATCAGCGCCACCATGAGCCCGGCGGTCAGGGTCGACACGTCCAAGGCTCTCAAGGTCTGAGGGAGGAATCGAGATGGCACGTCCGGAGAAGGTCGCCGAGGTCGAGGTCCTCACCACCCTCATGACCAGGAGCGAAGGTCTGGTCCTGTGTGACTTCAGCGGGTTGACCGTGGCCGAGGCCAACGATCTGCGCGGCAAGTGCCGCGAGCAGAACGTGACGCTTCGCGTGGTCAAGAACCGTCTGGCCCAGCGGGCGGCGACGGCCGCCGAGTACGAATCGCTGAACGACCTGCTCAAGGGTCCGACGGCGATCGCGTTCGGCCTCGAAGGGCCGGTGGAGCCCGCAAAGGTCCTCACCGACTACGCCAAGGACAACGAGAAGGTCACGATCAAGGGCGGCTTCGTCGACGGCGAGGTCCTGAGTCTCGAGCAGGTCAGGTCCCTGTCCGAGATCCCGAGCCACATCGAGCTGATCACCATGATCGCGCGCGGGATCAACTCGCCGGCCACGGGCCTGGCGGGTTCGGTCAGCGCCGTCATGTCGGGTCTGGCTCGCGCGATCAAGGCCGCAGCCGAGAAGAACGAAGAAGTCGCCGCCTGATCCAGGTTTCACGATCCCGGTCGCGGGCCCCCGGGCATCCGGGTCCGTACGCGTACGTCACGCGACCATAAATCCGGCCACGACCGAATCCGCGGTCCAAGTGTTCGGTGGTCGCACGCCAGGAGAAAGAATCCGATGTCCGAAGAGACGACCAGCGTCGAACTGAGCGAGAACGCCGCCAAGATCCTCGACATGATCTCCGAGCTGAAGCTTCTCGAGGCCGCCGATCTGGTGAAGGCCATCGAGGACAAGTTCGGCGTGAGTGCCGCCGCGCCGGTGGCCGCCGTGGGTGCGATGCCCGGAGCCGGCGCTGCCGCCGAGGCCGAGGCCGAGCAGACCGAGTTCGACGTCGTCCTGGCCGCGGCCGGCGACAAGAAGATCCAGGTCATCAAGGAGGTCCGCGCGATCACCGGTCTGGGTCTGAAGGAAGCGAAGGAACTCGTCGAGGGCGCGCCGAAGCCGGTGAAGGAAGCCGTCGAGAAGGACGAGGCCGAAAAGCTCAAGGAGAAGCTCGAGGGCGTGGGCGCCACCGTCGAGGTCAAGTAGTGCTCCCGGGGCCGACCGGGGAACGGGTCCCACGGGAAGGGAACCGCTCTCGGAGCCTCGGCCCTGTACCGGCGAAGACACCGGGGGTGGCGGGTGCCACCTCCGGTCGATTCGCATGAACGATCACCCGCGGAATCCTGCGTCGTTCCGCCCGTGATCCGGCCGCATCCGATCGAAGCGATCGGACGGCCATCGCGTTCCCGCGCACGACCTCACCGCCGAGGAAGGGATCCGACGTGACGGAATTGTCGAAGCCGATCTATCAGACCAGCCCCGAGACCGGACGCCGCAGCTACAGCAAGATCGCCTCCAGCTTCCAGATGCCGAATCTTCTGGCCGTTCAGCTGGAGTCGTTCAACGAGTTCCTGCAGGTCGGGGTCCCCGTGGAACAACGCAAGGACTGGGGCCTGGAGTCCGTGTTCCGCAACATCTTCCCCATCACCTCCAGTCGTGAGCATCTCACGCTGGAGTACATGTACTACCTCACGGGCGAACCGAAGTACACCGTCGAGGAGTGCCAGGAACGCGGCCTCACGTTTTCGGTGCCGCTGAAGGTTCAGATGCGTCTGGTGGTCAAGGAGGCCGATCCCGACAGCGGTGAGATGCGTCTCAAGGAGACGGTGGAACACCCCGTCTACCTCGGCGAGTTGCCGAAGATCACGGAGAAGGGCACGTTCATCATCAACGGTGCCGAGCGCGTGATCGTCAGTCAGCTCCACCGCAGCCCGGGTGTGTTCTTCAACGACGAGACGCACCCGAACGGAACGCGACTCTTCACGTCGCGCATCATTCCGTACCGGGGGTCGTGGGTCGAGTTCTCGACCGACATCAACGACATCATGTACATCCACATCGACCGGAAGCGGAAGCAGCCGGTCACCGTGATCCTGCGGGCCCTGGGATTCGAGACCGACGAGTCGGTCCTCGAACTCTTCCACGAGGTGGAGCAGCTGAAGGTCCCGACGCGCATGACCACCAAGCGCGCCGAAGAGATCCTCGAGTCGATCGCCGCCGCCGACGTCTACCTGGGCGACGCCGAGGAACCGCTGATCGAGGCCGGCGAGGTCATCAAGGAAGAGCATCTCGAGCAGATGATCGAGGCCAAGGTCGCCAAGGTGAAGGTGATCAAGAAGGGTCAGGTGAGCACCAACGAGCCCAGCCTGATGCTGAACACCCTCGCCAAGGATCCGACCGGCAACAAGGACGAGGCGCTGCGGAAGATCTACAACGTGTTGCGGCCCGGTGATCCGCCCAATGAGGGTGCGGCCAAGAGCCTGTTCGAGCGTCTGTTCTTCAACGAGAAGAAGTACGACCTGGCGGAGGTCGGCCGTCACAAGCTCAACACGCGCCTGGGCCTTGACACCCCGCTCGAGACGCGGACGCTCACGCCGAGCGACTTCCTCGCGATCATCCAGACCATGATCAACCTGCGTCTGGGCCGCGAGGACGTGGACGACATCGACCACTTCGGGAATCGCCGTGTCCGTAGCGTCGGTGAGCTCCTCGCCAACCAGTTCAGCGTGGGCCTGTCGCGGATGGCGCGGATCGTCAAGGAGCGCATGAACCTCAGCGACAAGGACAACCTGACGCCGCAGGACCTGGTGAACGCGCGTACGGTGAGCGCGGTGATCCAGAGCTTCTTCGGCAGCAGCCAGCTGAGCCAGTTCATGGACCAGACGAACCCGCTGAGCGAGCTGACGCACAAGCGGCGTCTGTCGGCGCTCGGACCGGGCGGTCTGCACCGCGACCGGGCGGGCTTCGAGGTCCGCGACGTGCACTACACGCATTATGGTCGCATGTGCCCGATCGAGACCCCGGAGGGGCCGAACATCGGCCTGATCTCGTCGCTGTCGACGCTGGCGCGGATCAACGACTACGGCTTCATCGAGACTCCGTACCGCAAGGTCAAGAACGGTCTCGTGAGCAACGACATCGACTATCTCGCCGCCGACATCGAAGACCAGTTCACGATCGCGCAGGCCAACGCCCCGCTCGACGACAAGAGCAGGTTCGTCAACGACCGGGTGCTGTCGCGGCAGCGAGGCGAGTTCCCGCTGATCGACGGCCAGCTCGTCGAGTACATGGACGTGTCGCCGAAGCAGATCGTCAGCGCGGCGGCGTCGCTCATCCCCTTCCTCGAGCACGACGACGCGAACCGTGCCCTCATGGGGTGCAACATGCAGCGTCAGGCCGTGCCCCTGCTCCGCACCGAGTCGCCCTACGTGGGTACCGGGATGGAGCGGAAGGTCGCCATCGACTCGGGGGCGGTGATCACCGCACTCGACGAAGGCGAGGTCCAGTCGGTCCAGGCGGACTCGATCGTGGTGAAGTACGAAAACCTCGAGGACGACGAGGCCGGAGACTTCTTCTGCGTGCAGGGGATCGTCGAGCACCGGCTGCAGAAGTTCCGGCGCAGCAACCAGGACACGTGCATCAACCAGCGCCCGGTGGTGAAGGTCGGCCAGCGTGTGCAGAAGGGCGAGGTCATCGCCGACGGCCCCGGGACCCAGGAGGGCGAGCTCGCCCTCGGCCGGAACATGCTCGTGGCCTTCATGCCCTGGGGTGGCTACAACTTCGAGGACGCCATCCTGGTGAGTGATCGCATCGTCAAGGACGACATGCTCACCTCGTTGCACATCGAGGAGTTCGAGCTCCAGGTGCGCGACACCAAGCGCGGTGTGGAGGAGATCACCCGCGAGATCCCGAACGTCGGTGAGGACGCGCTGAAGAACCTCGACGAAGAGGGGATCATCTACATCGGTGCTCCGGTGAAGGCCGGGGACATCCTCGTGGGCAAGGTCACGCCGAAGGGTGAGACCGAACTCAGTCCCGAGGAACGCCTGCTGCGCGCGATCTTCGGCGAGAAGGCCGGCGACGTGAAGGACGCCAGCCTGAAGGCGCCCCCGGGCATGGACGGCATCGTCGTCGACGTCCGGGTGTTCAGCCGGAGCGAGCGCACCGACCGCAGCAAGAAGTTCGAGAAACAGTCGATCGATCGTCTGGGCCGGAAGAAGCGCAACCTGCAGAAGCAGGTGAAGGAGATCCGCAACAACCGACTGCGCCGCCTCATGGCGGGTCAGACGGCGCGGTCGGTGATCGATCCCGACACCAGCGAGGTGCTGATGCGCAAGGGCGCGAAGATCAGCGCCAAGGCGCTCGAGGACTTCGATTTCGACCGCGTACACTGGGGTCTGCAGCTCGTCGCCGACGAGGCCATGGACGCCCGCATCCGCAACGTCTTCGAGAGCGCGCACCGCGAGCTCGAGAAGCTGGAAGTCCAGTACCAGAAGGACGTCGAGCGCGTGCAGCGGGGCGATGAACTGCCCCCGGGCGTGGTGAAGATGGTGAAGGTCTACGTCGCCCGGAAGCGCAAGCTGCAGGTCGGCGACAAGATGGCCGGTCGCCACGGGAACAAGGGTGTCGTCGCCCGGATCATGCCCGAGGAGGACATGCCCTACCTCGAGGACGGGACCCCTTGCGACATCGTGCTCAATCCGCTCGGCGTTCCGAGTCGTATGAACCTCGGTCAGCTGATGGAGACCCATCTCGGTTGGTGTGCCCACAAGCTGGGCTACAAGGTGGAGACGCCGGTCTTCGACGGTGGCAACTGGCAGGACATCGAGGCCGCCCTGGGCGAGGCCGAGCTCCCGATCAACGGCAAGGCCCGTCTCTTCGACGGACGCAGCGGTGACGAGCTCGATAACGAGGTCACGGTGGGCTACATCTACATGCTGAAGCTCAGCCACCTCGTCGACGACAAGATCCACGCGCGTTCGATCGGGCCGTACAGCCTGGTCACCCAGCAGCCGCTGGGCGGTAAGGCGCAGTTCGGTGGTCAGCGCTTCGGTGAGATGGAGGTGTGGGCGCTCGAGGCCTACGGTGCGGCGAACACGCTGCAGGAGATGCTCACCGTGAAGAGCGACGACGTGGTCGGACGTTCGAAGGTCTACGAGGCCATCGTGAAGGGCGAGAACCCGCCCGAGCCCGGAATTCCGGAGTCGTTCAACGTGCTCATGAAGGAGCTGCAGGCCCTGTGTCTGGACGTGCAGCTCGAGCAGGCGAAGTAGTTCGGCGGACGAGCCAACGAACCCCAGGACACCCGGGTAGGGTGACGAGGAGAGGATTCCACATGCTGGGACTTCGAACGGAACGGGATCGAAAGCTGTCCGAGGACTACAGCTCCATCCTGATCCAGCTGGCTTCGCCCACCGCCATCCGTAGCTGGAGCTACGGTGAGGTCACGAAGCCCGAGACCATCAACTACCGCACGTTCAAGCCGGAGAAGGACGGCCTGTTCTGCGAGCGCATCTTCGGTCCGGTGAAGGACTGGGAATGCAACTGCGGCAAGTACAAGCGGATCCGCTACCGCGGAATCGTCTGCGACAAGTGTGGCGTCGAGGTCACACAGAGCAAGGTGCGCCGCGAGCGCCTCGGCCACATCGAGCTGGCCGTGCCCGTGGCACACATCTGGTTCTTCAAGGGCCTGCCGAGCCGTATCGGCCACCTGCTCGACCTCAAGCTCAAGGAGCTCGAGCGGGTCCTGTACTACGAGAGCTACATCGTGCTCGATCCGGGGACGAGCGGTCTGGACAAGGCCAGTCTCCTGACCGAAGAGGAGTACGACGAGCTGATCGAGAACGTGCCCGACGTGAAGATCCGTGTGGGCATGGGCGCCGAGTCGATCCGTGAGCTGCTCGAGGGCCTCGAGCTGCGGACGCTCGTCGACGAGCTCAAGGACTCGGCGGCGAACGAGACCAGCGTGCAGCGCAAGAAGCACACGCTGAAGCGCCTGAAGATCGTCCAGAACTTCCTGAACAGCACCAACGACCCGACCTGGATGATCCTGGACGCGGTGCCGGTGTTGCCGCCGGATCTGCGACCGCTCGTTCCGCTCGACGGCGGTCGCTTCGCCACGAGTGATCTGAACGATCTCTACCGTCGCGTGATCAACCGCAACAATCGGTTGAAGAAGCTGATCGAGATCAAGGCCCCGGGCGTGATCCTGCGCAACGAGAAGCGCATGCTGCAGGAGGCCGTCGACGCCCTGTTCGACAACGGCCGTCGCAGCCGTGCGGTGAAGGGGCAGGGGAACCGGCCGCTGAAGTCGTTGAGCGACATGCTCAAGGGCAAGAAGGGTCGCTTCCGTCAGAACCTGCTCGGCAAGCGCGTGGACTACTCGGGTCGTTCGGTGATCGTGGTCGGGCCCGAGCTCAAGCTCTACCAGTGCGGTCTGCCCAAGACCATGGCCCTGGAGCTCTTCAAGCCCTTCATCATCCGGAAGCTCGAGGAGAAGGGCTACGTCCAGACGGTGAAGAGCGCGAAGAAGCTGGTCGAGAAGGAGCGCCCCGAGGTCTGGGACATCCTCGAGGAGATCATCAAGGATCACCCGGTGCTCCTGAACCGCGCACCGACGTTGCACCGTCTGGGCATCCAGGCCTTCGAGCCGGTGCTCGTGGAGGGCAAGGCCATCCGGATCCATCCGCTGGTCTGCGCGGCCTTCAACGCCGACTTCGACGGCGACCAGATGGCCGTCCACGTGCCGCTGGGCTACGAGGCCCAGCTCGAGGCGCGTCTGCTCATGCTGGCGCCGCTCAACGTGCTCAGCCCCGCCAGCGGTGAGCCGGTGGCGACTCCGAGCCAGGACATGGTCCTGGGTCTGTTCTACCTGACCAAGGTGCGTCCGGGCGCCAGGGGCGAGGGCAAGGCCTTCACCTCGGTGGACGACGTCATGTCCGCGCTCGACCACGGCCTCGTCGAGAAGCACGCGCTGATCAAGGTCCGCGTGAACGGCGAGCTGGTCGAGACCACGGCGGGGCGTTGCATCTTCAACGCTCTGCTACCGGCGGACTGGCCCTTCGTGAACGAAGAGCTCGGCAAGAAGCAGAACAAGCGTCTGATCGCCGAGATCCACGAGCGCCTGGGCGTGTCGGCCTGTATGGACTTCCTCGACAAGCTCAAGCATCTGGGCTTCGAGGAGGCCACCACCGCAGGCCTGACGATCGGGATCGAGGACGTGCTGATCCCCGGCGAGAAGCAGACGGCCGTGACCTCGGCGCAGGAGAAGATCGCCAGGGTGACGAAGGACTACACCCAGGGCCGGATCGGGAACAGCGAGCGCTACAACCGCGTGATCGATCAGTGGACCGGGGTGTCGGACAAGGTCGCCGACGCCATGTTCGAGGAGCTCCGGACCGACCGGCAGGGGTTCAACCCGGTCTTCATGATGCACCAGTCCGGCGCGCGGGGTAGTCGCGATCAGATCCGTCAGCTGGGCGCCATGCGCGGACTGATGGCCAAGCCGCAGAAGAAGTTCACGGGTGGCGTGGGCGAGATCATCGAGCAGCCCATCCTTTCGAACTTCAAGGAAGGCCTCACGGTGCTCGAGTACTTCATCTCGACGCACGGCGCGCGCAAGGGGCTGGCCGACACGGCGCTGAAGACCGCCGACGCCGGGTATCTCACCCGTCGCCTGGTCGACGTGTCGCAGGACATCGTGATCACCGAGCCCGACTGCGGAACGATCCTCGGTCTGGACGTCGGTCCGATCAAGGAAGGTGAAGAGGTCATCGAGCCGCTCGGGGAGCGCGTCCACGGACGGGTGCTGGCGGACGACGCGATCGGCCTCGACGGTGAGATCCTCTTCGAGGCCGGCACGCTGATCGACGCCGAGAAGGCCGCTGCCCTCGAGGACAGTGGCGTCGAGGAGGTGGCGATCCGTTCGGTGCTCACCTGCGAGGCCCGCCGCGGTGTCTGTGCCATGTGCTACGGCTACAATCTGGCCGAGAACCGACTGGTCGACCTCGGCGAGCCCGTGGGCGTGATCGCGGCCCAGTCGATCGGTGAGCCGGGAACGCAGCTCACGCTGCGGACCTTCCACATCGGCGGCACGGCCTCGCGTATCGCCGAGGAGACCATCAAGCACGCGGCGGCCGACGGTGTGGTCGAGTTCGGTGACGATCTCGAGTTGATCACCCGCCAGGACGGGCTCACCGTTTCCGCCGGCCGGAAGGGCCAGATGCGTCTGGTGCTGCCGACCGGAATCGTCCGGTCGAAGTACGACGTGCCCTACGGGGCCGAAGTCCTGGTCGAAGAGGGCCAGGAGGTCGAGAAGGGTACCGGCCTGTTCCAGTGGGATCCGTACAGTGATCCGGTGCTGAGCAAGGTCGAGGGCAAGGTCGAGTACCGCGACATCGTGCCCGGCATCACCATGACCGAAGAGATCGACGACGCATCGGGCCGCCGGCAGTCCTTCATCAAGGAGTCGACGGACAAGAACCTGCATCCCACGGTCATGGTGACCGACAAGAAGGGCGAGAAGCTCGAGGAGTACATCGTCCCGACCGGGGCCATGCTCATGGTCAAGGATGGCGAGAAGGTCAAGCCGGGTCAGCTGATCTGCAAGATCGCCAAGGACATCGGCCAGAGCCGTGACATCACCGGTGGTCTGCCCCGCGTGGCCGAGCTCTTCGAGGCGCGGCGTCCCAAGGAAGCCGCCACGATCACCGAGATCGACGGCGTGGTCAGCTTCGGTGGTGTCACGCGCGGGATGCGCAAGATCGTGGTCACCCCCGAGGGTGGCGACGAGAGCCGGGCCAAGGAGTACCTGATCCCCCACGGCCGCTACGTGCGGACCTACGAGGGCGAGAAGGTCCTGGCCGGTGATCCGCTGACGGAGGGACCGATCGATCCGCTGGACGTGCTGGCCGTGAAGGGTGTCAACGCGGTGCAGTCGTTCCTGGTGAACGCGATCCAGGAGGTCTACCGCCTGCAGGGCGTGAAGATCAACGACAAGCACATCGAGATCATCGTGGGGCGGATGCTCCAGAAGGTCACGATCAGCGACCCGGGCGACACGGACTTCCTCGAGGGCGAGGTCGTCAGCAAGGCCGACGTCCGCGACGCGAACGAGCGGATCCAGGCCAAGAACCAGGAGCGCATCGCCGCGGGCAAGGATCCGCTGCAGCCGGCGATCTACGAGCCCCAGCTGCTCGGGATCACCAAGGCCAGTCTCTCGACGGACTCGTTCATCTCGGCCGCGAGCTTCCAGGAGACCACGCGCGTGCTCACCGAGGCGGCGATCGTCAGCAAGCGTGACGAGCTGCACAGCCTCAAGGAGAACGTGATCATGGGTCACCTGATCTCGGCCGGGACCGGCCTCAGCGGCTACAAGCACCTCGTGCTCGAGAGCCAGCCGGAGGAAGCCGTCGAAGGCGAGGAGGTCGTGGGCGGCGAAGGGCCGGGCGAGGACCAGGTGGCTCAGGCTTCGGAGGCCTGAGCCGGGGTTCGCGGCGCATTTTCGGGGGGCATGGTCTCTTGACAGGGACCGGCCCCGCAGCTACTGTTTGCAGCCTGCCCCGCGAGCGCTTCGGTGCCGGGGCAGGCGTCCAGGACGCGGCGGGATGACCGTCGCCGGAGAGGCGCGAAGAGAAATACCGTCAACCCCAGATCGCTCCCTCGTTCAAGGGGGCGACCGTGCAGGGGCCCGATTAGGGTCCGACGTCCCGGACGGACGGAAGCACGGCCCGCACGGGGTGGCGCCAGATGGTCCGGGAGCAATTCCCGAGGCGATAATTGGCGCTCCGGCCGGCTTCTGCCGGCGCAGGGAACAATCAGTGTTCCGGGCTCGCGCTCGGGACGAACGTGTGTCGCGTGGTCGGGCACGGCTGCCCGCCTCGACACCTCGTGGTCTGGTCACGGCGACGGGTCGAGATCGTCTCGGTCTGTCGTGGGTCATGCCTGGGAGAGGGCTTTGCCGACGATCAACCAGCTGATCCGCAAGGGTCGGAGCAAGCGAATCCAGAAGAGCGACGCACC
Source organism: Candidatus Krumholzibacteriia bacterium (assembly GCA_035268685.1). Classification (NCBI taxonomy): domain Bacteria; phylum Candidatus Krumholzibacteriota; class Candidatus Krumholzibacteriia; species Candidatus Krumholzibacteriia bacterium. The sequence continues at coordinate 12,334 of DATFKK010000090.1, forward strand.
CGCGCTGCAGGGGTGCCCGCAGCGACGTGGTGTGTGCACGCGTGTGTACACCTCCACTCCGAAGAAGCCGAACTCGGCGCTGCGCAAGATCGCGCGCGTCCGGCTGACCAACGGGGTCGAGGTCACCGCCTACATCCCGGGCGAGGGTCACAACCTCCAGGAGCACTCGATCGTGCTCGTTCGGGGGGGTCGTGTGAAGGACCTTCCCGGAGTCCGTTACCACATCGTGCGCGGGACCGCGGATGCCTCCGGTGTCGACGGCCGCCGCAAGAGCCGTTCGAAGTACGGGGTCAAGCGCCCGAAGAGCTAGTGCGTCGCCGCGGCGGCCGGAGTATCGGGTCGTCGCGATCGAGAAAGGGAAGCGTCCATGGCGCGTCGCCGCAGGGCAGAGAAGCGGAAGCTGACGCCCGACGTCCGATACAACGACGTCGTGATCACGCAGTTCATCAACAACATGATGTCGCGTGGCAAGCGTTCGCTGGCCGAGGGTCTTTTCTACACCGCGCTGGATCGGGTGAAGGATCGGACCGGTCAGGAGGGCGTCGAGGTGTTCCGGAACGCGCTCAGGAATGCGCAGCCGGCCCTCGAGGTGAAGAGCCGCCGGATCGGTGGCGCCACCTACCAGGTGCCGATCGAGATCAAGCCGCAGCGCCGCATGCAGCTGGCGATGCGCTGGCTGATCAGCTTTTCCCGGTCGCGGCCCGACAAGTCCTTCGCCGACAAGCTCGCCAGCGAGTTGATCGCGGCGGGCAAGAACGAGGGTCCCACCATCAAGAAGCGTGAGGACACGCACCGGATGGCCGAGGCCAACCGTGCGTTCGCGCACTGCCGCTGGTAGCGGACCGGCGAAGAGGGACGAGAAGGAGTATCTGACGTGGCCCCGCGGAGTTCACTCGAACGTGTTCGGAACATCGGCATCATGGCTCACATCGATGCCGGTAAGACGACCACGACCGAGCGTATCCTCTACTACACGGGGCGCACGCACCGGATGGGTGAGGTCCATGAGGGCGGAGCCGTCATGGACTGGATGGAGCAGGAGAAGGAGCGCGGCATCACGATCACTTCGGCGGCCACGACCTGTGCCTGGCGCGATCATGCGATCAACATCATCGACACGCCGGGCCACGTGGATTTCACCGCCGAGGTCGAGCGCAGTCTGCGTGTTCTCGACGGTGCGATCGCCGTCTTCTGTTCCGTGGGAGGCGTCGAGCCGCAATCCGAGACCGTCTGGCGTCAGGCCGACAAGTATCGGGTGGCTCGCATCGCCTTCGTGAACAAGATGGACCGCGTGGGAGCGGATTTCTCCAACGTGGTCGAGATGATGCGGGATCGGTTGGGCGCCAATGCGCACCCGGTCCAGTTGCCGGTCGGAGCGGGCGAGACCTTCAACGGTCTCATCGATCTCATCCGGATGAAGGCCGTGATCTTCCACGACGAGGATCTGGGCCGGACCTGGGAGGAGATGGACGTCCCGCAGGACCTGCGCGAGTACGCGGAGCTCGCCCGGCGCGAGTGCATCGAGGGTCTGGCGGAGGTCGACGAAGAGTTCTTCGAGATCTACGCCGAAGAGCGCGAGCCGACCGAGGATGAATTCCACGCCGCGATCCGCCGTGCGACGTCGAGTGCGCTCTTCGTCCCGGTGCTGTGCGGCGCGGCCTTCCGGAACAAGGGAGTGCAACGCCTGCTCGACGCCGTGGTGGACTACCTGCCCAGCCCGCTGGACGTGCCTCCGGTGGTGGGCATCGACTCGGTGACCGAGGAAGAGATCGAGCGGGGCCCGGATCCCGACGAGCCGCTCGCGGCACTGGCCTTCAAGATCACGACCGATCCGTTCGTGGGAAAGCTGGCCTACCTGCGGATCTACAGCGGAACCCTGAACGCGGGCAGCTACGTGCTGAATGCGACCCAGGAGAAGCGCCAGCGCATCGGACGGCTCCTTCGCATGCACGCGAACAAGCGCGAAGAGGTCGACGAGGCGGTGGCCGGAGACATCGTGGCCGCGGTGGGATTCAAGAAGATCGTCACGGGCGATACGATCTGCGAAGTCGATCGGCCCCTGTTGCTCGAGACCATGAGCTTCCCGGAGCCGGTGATCAGTGTGGCGGTGGAGCCGCGGAGCAAGGCCGACCAGGATCGGCTGACCGACGCGCTCACGAAACTCAGCGAAGAGGACCCGACGTTCCGGGTCAAGATCGACGAGGACACGGGGCAGATGATCATCGCCGGTATGGGGGAGCTCCACCTCGAGATCCTCGTCGACCGCATGCTGCGCGAGTTCAAGGTGCAGGCCAACGTGGGCCGGCCCGAGGTGTCGTACAAGGAGACCATCTCCGAAACGACCACCTCCGAGACGCGTTTCGTGCGGCAGACCGGCGGTCACGGTCAGTTCGCCCACGTGGTGATCGAGGTCGCGCCCGCCGAGCGCGGCACGGGCCTGGTCTTCGAGGACCGGACCAAGGGTGGCGTGATCCCGAAGGAATTCGTGAACGCGACACAGAACGGGATCCGCGAGGGGATGGAGGCCGGTGTCCTGGCCGGGTATCCCCTGACCGACGTCGCGGTGCGCCTGGTCGACGGCAGCACGCACGAGGTCGACAGTTCGGAACTGGCGTTCAAGGTGGCGGGATCGATGGCCATCAAGGACGCGGCGAAGAAGGCAGGCCCGGTCCTGCTCGAGCCGATCATGGATGTCGAGGTGGTCACGCCGGCCGAGTACATGGGCGACGTGACCGGAGACCTCAACGCTCGCCGCGGCAAGGTCGCGGGTATGGTTCCGCGCGGAGACGCGCAGGTGATCGCGGCCACGGTGCCGCTGTCGGAGATGTTCGGCTACGCCACACAGCTCCGATCGGTGACCCAGGGTCGTGCGGTCTACTCCATGGAGTTCGCTCGCTTCGAGCCGGCTCCGCAACAAGTCGTCGATCGATTCACGAAGGCCGTCGGCTGGTAACCGGCCGGGCGGCAGTCCGTCAACTCCGCGCCCGCCAGGCGCCAGGAAAGGGAAAGCATGGCTCGCCAGAAGTTCGAACGTACGAAGGACCACGTGAACGTGGGGACGATCGGGCACGTGGATCACGGGAAGACGACGCTGACGGCTGCGATCACGAAGACGCTGGCGGCGAAGGGCTTCGCGGATTTCCAGAAGTTC
>DATFKK010000091.1 GCA_035268685.1 Candidatus Krumholzibacteriia bacterium
CTGCCGCGTCAGTCTCGACGTGAACGAGCCCGACCCCGAGAACATGATCATCGTGGCCTTCGACGCCGATCTGCGGGTGATCCACGTGTCGGCGATCGATCGCTTCGTCGCCCGGATCCGCCGTGAGTGGCCGGCGCGGTATCATCGGGACGTGGGACCGATCGACGACGCATGGCTGTGGGCGTGGGCGAACGACCACCTGCGCTACGAACGTGGAATCCTCCAGAACACCCCCGAGACCCACTGAGTCGCCCAGTTTCAGTTCGTTTCCGTCGAATCGGAACGGTCGAGAGCGTTAAGGTCGATCGCGGACCGGCGATTCCGCCCCGACGTTCGGGAGCCTGTTGGGTTCGGAGTCGCCGGTCGTCGCCCTGTAAGCGTCCCCCCCGCGACACGCCAACATGCGAGAAGCCCCGACCCACTATCGATCGAGTCGAGGCCGCCCGCAGAACGGGATAGGGGTGCCGGGTTTCTGTAGAAGTCACGATCTGATCTGACAGGTACCCCTTCGACGCGTTGACTGTCAGATCAAGCCGAGAGCTGCTTCGCCTCGGCCAGATGCTTCGACTCGGTCAGCGTAGCATACGGCGTCCTTCCGTCACAGCGCTTGCCCTGGTGTGGCCGGCGATGATTGTACTCGTCGAGCCATGCGTCCAGGTCAGCCTGCAGTTCCTCGATCGAAGTGTAGATCTTCCGTCGCAGGGCGACCTGGTAGAACTCCTCGAGGATCGTCTTGTGGAAGCGCTCGCAGATGCCGTTGGTCTGCGGGCTCTTCACCTTCGTCTTCGTGTGCTCGATGTCGTTGAGCGCCAGGTACAGCTGGTACTCGTGCTTGTCGACCTTGCCGCAGTACTCCGTCCCACGATCCGTCAAGATCCGCAGCACGTCGATACCCTCGGCCTCGTAGAAGGGAATCACACGGTCGTTGAGCAGGTCTGCCGCGGTGATCGCAGACTTCTGCAGGTAGAGTTTCGCGTGGGCATGGCGGCAGAAGGTGTCGATGTACGTCTGCTGGTAGATTCGCCCCACACCCTTCATCGTCCCCACGTAGAAGGTGTCCTGCGATCCGAGATAGCCGGGGTGCTCGGTCTCGATCTCGCCATGCGCCTTTCGTTCCTCCGTCGCTTGCTCCAGGGCCTGGACCTGGCTTTCGGTGAGGACATAGCCGCCCTCGGCCATCTTCGCCTCCAGCGCCTTCAACCGCTTCTTCTTCCTCTCCAGCTCGTGCCGCTGCCAGATGCAACGGACCCCGGCCGGAGAGACCGTCAGGCCGTAGAGCTCGCTCATCTTGTTGGCGATCCGGACCCGACCGTAGGCCGGATACTCGAGAGCCAGGCCGCAGACCTTGTCCTCGATCTCCTGGGGCACCCTGTTGCGGGGATTGGGCTTACGCCGGCTGATCTCCCGGAGGCCCTCGATCCCGGCCTCCTCGTAGCGGCGCTTCACCCGGTAGAACGTGTCCCTCGAGTACCCGAGGGTCTTGCAGGCCTCGCTCACGTTCTCCATGTACGCGGCCAGCTCTAGCAAGCCGAGCTTGCCCTTGATAAGCTTCTCCTGGGTCGTCACGGTTCTTCTCCCTTTCAGGTGGTAGTGCGCCGAAAGGGTACCGTGACGGCCCGTCCTCTCCTAGGACGAGTGTCCGATCAAGTCGTAGCTTCTACAATCCATATATCCCGTCTGCGTCGTCGTTCACCTATCCCGTCACCATAGAGCGGTTTCTCCCACTGAGGCGGTGCTGTGAACCGCATGCATCAGCGCGCTCTAGACCTACGGCCCTGCCAATCATGGAGATTACCATGCATCCCGCGCCAACACCCTCCGGAACGCTTTGCGCCTTGCTCACCCGGGTAGCGAAAGTCCTTTGCTTGTCCGCCGCCGTCAATACGTTCTGTCTGTCCGCACCCAGCTTCGCGCAATCCGACCCTGCCAGCTTCGTCGACAAGCTTCGACCTCGTGTCTGGATCGGCGATGCAGAAGAGCGCTATTCCCTCGATGAACGTATGGCGGACTATGACGTGCCGGGCGTGGCTGTCGCCATCATTGATGATGGACAGGTCGTTCTTGCCTCGGGATTCGGTGTACGGCAGTCCGGTACGACGGATCCAGTCGATGCTGACACGGTGTTTTCAGCGGGATCAGTCAGCAAGGTCGCAACGGCGAGCCTCGTATTGAGACTCGTGAACGCAGGCGCACTCGATCTGGATGCCCCCATTGCCACTCAGCTGGAGAGCTGGTCCCTGCCAGATCATCCGGAGTTCGACGAAACTCGCATTACACTGCGCACGATCCTGTCGCATACGTCCGGCTTCAATATGCACGGTTTTCGAGACTTCCAGCCTGGTGACGATCTCCCGTCGACGATCGATACGCTGGAGGGCCGAAGCCCAGCCGTGAACGACCCGCTCACACTCTTGTTCGAGCCCGGGTCCGAGTACAAGTATTCCGGCGGCGGCTATACGCTCGCCCAACAGATCGTCGACGACGTCGACCCCACAGCAGATTTCGATACGATCGCCAACACGCATCTGCTGGCGCCGCTCGGTATGACGCGCAGCACTTTCACCAACCCACTGCCGCCAGATCATGGAAATATCGCGATGGCCCACAACCGAGATGGCACGCCCGTCGCGCTGCCACGCGGCTATGAGGCCTTCCCGGAACGCGCGGCGTCCGGCCTATGGACGAGCGCGAGTGATCTCGCGAACCTGGTTGCCGCCCTTCTGGCCAGCTATCGGGATGATGACGGCTTTCTCCCCCGCTCGCTGGCGCAAGACATGATGACACCCGTTTCCCCCAGCGAGCACGGGCTGGGCCCGCGTATCGAGGGCCGTGATGATGCCCTCCTCTTCCACCATGGCGGCGTGAACTCCTCCTACCACGCCTGGATCGAGGGGCATCTCGCTACCGGTGACGGTTTGGTCATTCTCACCAACGGCGCCAACGGCAATGGGTTGATCACGGAAATCAGAAACGGTGTTTCCGACGCGATGAACTGGGAGATCAACGAGCCGATCCGGGTTCCCGAAATCGTCCTCTCCGCAGAACAGCTCTTGGACTATACCGGCTGGTATCGCGTGGACACCGACTTTCCCTACGCCCTGCGCCGCATCATGATTCGCAGGCTCTTCGACCAGCGAATTCACATCGAGGCGGACGGCGAAAGGTTGACCATGACCGTGGACGGCGATGACGGTGCGATCGCACTCATCCCGCTATCACCGAACCGGTTCTGGATCGAGGGCTTCGGATTACGCCTGGGCATTGCCGAACTGGAATTCCATCGCGATGCATTTGGAGACACGCATTCGGTTACCTTCCATTTGCCGAATGCCAGCTCTCACTACGTGCGCGACTGAAGGCGTGCAGGGTAGCCGATCGGCCGACCCGCTCGATTGCTGAACGCCCGCGCGACTGGCGCTCGCCTGGTGCGTCTGGGATCTGGCTGGAGCCTTCCCGACTCATGACACGGGAACGCAGACCTTCGACAGCCAGCTCAGTGATGCGTTGCTCGACCAGGTCGAGCTCGTGACGCGGCCGTGGTGCGCCTCGCTCCGAGGTCCGCACCGACACCGAACACCAGGACCACTCCCCCGCCGCGCGGTCGCGGCGTCGGAGTCGGGCGCGCCCACCAGGATCGAGTCGCGCAGGATCTTCGAGTCGGCCGCAGCCGCGCCAGAATCGTCGATCGCACCGAGCGCGGGAATCGTCAGCCGGAGCGCCCGTTGCGGGCCTCTTCGGCCAGTTCGGCGAGAACGACCAGGGCGTCGACCGGCCGCAGCGTGTCGGTGTCGAGTTCCTTCAGCCGCTCCACCACCGGGTGCGGCGCCGGGGGCGCGCTCTCGAACAACGGCAACTGGAAGCGCGGTGGCGGCGGTGCGGGGGCGTCCTCCGCGTCGCTCTCCAGGGCCTGGGCGCGGTCGAGCAGTTCGCGGGCGCGCTCGAGCACCGGAGCCGGCACGCCGGCCAGCTCGGCCACATGGATCCCGTAGCTGCGGTCGGCCGCGCCGGGCACGACCCGATGCAGGAACAGGATCCGCCCCTCGTACTCGCGCACCTCGAGTTGGGCGTTCACCGCCCGCGGCAGGCGCTCGGCCACGGCCGTGAGTTCGTGGAAGTGCGTGGCGAAGAGCGTGCGCGGGTGCACCGGTCCTTCGTGCAGGAACTCGACGATCGCGCGCGCCAGGGCCAGGCCGTCGCGCGTCGACGTCCCCCGCCCCACCTCGTCGAAGATCACCAGACTGCGCGCGGTCGCCCCGCGCAGGATGCGCGCGGTCTCGGTCATCTCCACGAGGAAGGTGCTCTGTCCGCGCGCCAGGTCGTCGCTCGCGCCCACGCGCGTGTGCACGCGGTCGACCAGGCCGATGCGCGCACGCCGCGCGGGGACGAAGCTGCCCATCTGCGCCAGGATCACGATCAGCGCCGTCTGTCGCAGGTAGGTGGACTTGCCGCCCATGTTCGGGCCCGTCAGCAGCACGATCTGGCGCTGCGCCGGATCGAGCCGCACGTCGTTCGGCACGAAGCTCTCGTCGCTCAGGCGTTCGACCACCGGATGACGACCGTCCTCGACGTCGAGCTGCAGGTCGGGTTCGACGCGGGGCCGGCGGTAGTCCTGCTCGCGCGCGATCGTCGCCAGGGCCACCAGCGCGTCGAGCGTGGCCAGGGCGTCGAGCGCGTCGTGCACCGGACCGAGGTCCTCGGCGAGTTCTGCGACCAGATCGGAGAACAGCGTGGCCTCGCGTTCGACCTGCAGTTCCTCGGCGCGCAGGATCTCCTGCTCGCGTTCCTTCAGGGCCTCGGTCACGAAGCGCTTGCCACTGGTCAGGCGCTGCTTCTCGACGTAGTCGTCGGGGACCTTGTCGAGGTGTTTGTTCGTGACCTCGACGTGGTAGCCGAAGACCTTGTTGAAGCCGACCTTCAGGTTGGCGATGCCCGTGCGCTGGCGTTCGCTCTCCTGGTAGCCGGCGATCCAGGTCTTGCCGTCGCGGTTGAGCGCGCGCAGGCGATCGAGTTCTTCGTCGTGGCCCTCGCGGAACACACGGCCGTGGCGCAGGTGCGTGGGCGGTTCGTCGACCAGCGCGGCGGCCAGCCGCTCGGCGAGTTCGGTGCAGGCGTCGGCGTGCCGCTCGACGTCGCCCAGCAGCGGGGTGTCGCAGTCCCGCGTGCGTTCGACCAGCGAGGGCCAGCGCTGCAGTCCCGCGCGCAGGGCGGCCAGTTCGTGCGGCAGCGCGCGGTGGGTGGCGATGCGTCCGACGATGCGTTCGAGGTCGCCGATCCCACGCAGGGTCTCGCGCAGGCCGTCGAGACGCCCCGCCTCGGCCAACAGTGCATCGATCGCGTCGTGCCGCGCGCAGATGCCCTGCACGTCGCACAGTGGCGCGCGCATCCACGCGGCCAGACGGCGCCGGCCGAGCGGCGTGCAGGTGCGGTCGACGTGGTGGAACAGACTCGACGCGCGGTCGGCGCCGCGCATGCTCTCGAACAGTTCCAGGTGGGCCACCGTCTCGCGGTCGAGGTGCAGGCGTCCCTCGCCGCGGTCGACGTGCACACGTCGCACCTGCGTGGGCCGGGCCCGCTGGCGGTCGGCCAGGTAGCGCAGGGCGGCCCCCGCCGCGCCCACCGCCGGTTCGTCGGGATCGAGCCCCAGGCCGTCGACGGCGGCCACCGCGAAGTGATCGCACAGGGCCTCCGAGGCGATCGACGGGTCGTAGTGCAGGCGCGCGTAGGTGGTGACCGTCGTCGCGCCGAGCGTGCGCTCGACCTCGGTGCCCGGCGGCAACGGATCGGGGGCGACGACCTCGGCCACCTCGTACCGCCGCAGCAGAGCACTCACGTCCTCCGGCGGCGACGACCCACAGCGGAACTCGCCGGTGGAGCCGTCGAGCAGCGCCCAGCCCCAGTCGCCGTGGCGGCGCGGCTCGACGGCCAGCAGGAACACGGCGTCGGCCCCGCGGATCAGGGCGGGGTTGGTGACCGTGCCCGGCGAGATCACCTCGACGACCTCGCGCTTCACCAGACCGCGGGCCTTCTTCGGATCCTCGGTCTGCTCGCAGATGGCCACGGTCAGACCGTGCTCGAGCAGGCGCGTGAGATGGTGCTCGAGGGCGTGGTGCGGCACCCCGGCCAGCGGGATGGGATCGTCGCCCTGCTTCTCGCGCGCGGTCAGGGTGAGCCCGAGCAAGCCGGCCACGAGCTCGGCGTCGTCGAAGAAGGTCTCGTAGAAGTCGCCCATGCGGAACAGCAGCACGGCGTCGGGGTGCTGTTCCTTCAACCCCAGGTACTGCGCCATCATGGGCGTGACGTTGCCCCGAGCCTTCGGGCTCATCGGCCGCCCCGCGTGGGAGACAGGACCAGGGTGGTCCAGCCCTCGTCGCGCAGTGAGCGTTGCGCGCGTTCGGCCTGCGCGCGCGTGAGGTAGCGCCCTCCCACCACGCGGTACAGCGGCGCCTCGTCGCGGCGTTCCAGCTCGATGCGCAGCTCGTCGACCTCGCCGTCGAGACGCTCGGCCAGACGTAAGGCCAGCGCGCGGTCGCGGAAGGCGCCGAACTGCAGGGCGAAGCCCTCGCGGCCTTCGTCCAGGTCGTGGGTCAGGCCCGCCGGAAGATCGTCGCTCCCGGTGGGCGTGTCACGGGTGACCCACGAGGCCTCCGCACTCTCGGGGTACTCGGACCGGAGACGACGGGCGTGTTCGTCGGCGGTGTCGGTGTCTCCGCGCTCGCGCGCGGCCCGCTCCAGGACGCTCAACGCCAGGCTCCCGGCCGACGGATCGTGGTCGAGCGAACGCTGGGCGTCTTCGGTCGCCGCCTCGGTCCGGCCGCCGCGCAGGGCGAGTTCGGCGAGGAGTGCGCGGGCCGTGGCGAAGACGGGCATGTCCGGCTCGATCGCTCGGAACGACCGGGTGGCGGCACCCGGCTGCCCGGCCGCCTGCTCGGCCATCCCGAGCCACAGCAACGCCGAACCGTCACCGACGTCGCGCCCCGGTCCGGTGAGCGGCCGCAGCAGTTCCGCTGCGGTCTGGTACCGGCCGCGGGCGAACTGCTCTCTCGCGCGCGCCATGGTGATCCGGCGCGCGAGGGCCGGGGAGTCCGCCCCCGACGCCAGGTCCAGGGCCTGCCGGTCGAAGCGATCGGGGTCGGTGTCCAGCTTCGCACGTAGCCATCGCGTACTGTCGCCCAGAGCGATGTCGCGGGACTTCCAATCGTCGAAGAGATCGGCTGCGAGCTGGTACCGACCCAGCCTGGTGAGTTCGACCATGCGTTCGTGCTGCTGCGCACCGCCGACCGCGACCATGGTGCCGGCGACGAGGAACAGGGCCAGGACGACGAACACGATCCGCGGAGTCTTCACTGGAGTCGCCCTCCCGGGATCGACGCGGGGGACTCCACCCGATTCGACGGCCTCGTCTCGGGAAGCACGGGCCGGAGCGGTCCGACGTATCCGCATCGGCCACACCCCGCGCGGGGCTCGACCTCCTCGGTCCCACACTCGGGGCAGCGCCAGGCGCGCGGACCGAAGGCGTCGGGCAACATCGACAGCAGCCCTCGGAGTTCGGACTCGTCGCCGCGGGCGTGCAGGTGTCGGATCCATCCGGCCCATGCGTCGGTCTGCGTCGATGCGCCGTCGGGTGCCTCCTCGAGCAACGCGAAGAATTCCTCGCGGTCACCTCGACGCAGACGCAGATCCGCCGTCGCCCGCCACAGCCACACGTCGTCGGGACGCTCGGCCCGCAGAGCCTCCATGGTGTCGACGAGAGCCTCCAACCGGCCCTTCTGCAGGGAAGCCTCGAGGACGCGCCCCAGCAGCAGCTCGCCGCCACCCGGGGCACGCCTCAGACCCGCGATCCAGTGGTCCACGGCGGTCTCGACCATCCCGGCATGCATCTCGGTGTCGCCGAGGACCACGTACCCCGCTGCCCGCGTCGGGTCGGTCTCGATGGCCGTGCGGGCCACCCGGGCCGCGGTCTGCACCTCGCCGGTGCGCAGGTGCTCGCGGGCGATCTCGGCCAGGCCGTCGGCCACCCGGGCCCGCCCCTCGGCGTCGTCGGGTTCCGACGCCACCCTTCGGACCAGCACGTCGACCGCGTCGGCGAAGCGCCGCAGCCGGACGAGCGCCCGCGCGCGGCGGTCGAGGATCTCGCTGTCCTCGTAGTGCTCGTCCAGGGCCGCCAGACGCGTCTCGGCGCGCTCGTCGTGGTCAGCAGCGAGCAGGTCGTCGACCAGCTCCAGCTCGACCAGGCGCCTCTGCTCCGGCGTGAGGCCCGTGCGGCCGAGCACTGCGTGGTGCAGGTGCAGAGCCTGCTCGATCTCCCCGTCCTCGCGCAGCAGGTGACCGAGCACCAGCATGGTCTCGACGTCGACGTCGGGGGCCTCGACCGCCGAGCGCAGGAGCCGGACGGCGTGGGTGCGATCCCCCCGGGCGAGTGCGAGCAGGGCGGCGGCCGGCCCCTCGACGGGGCGTCGCTTCACCGGTGCGCGCTGGAACAGCAGGGTGACCACGACGAGCACGATCACGATCGCGGCACCCAGCAGTCCGAGGGTCACGGCGTCGGGCATGGATCGACGGCCCCTGTCATCGGAGGAGGGCGCCCGTCGGCGCCACGGGTCAGGACTTCGGGTCGGGTCGGCCCGCAGGGTCGCCCACCGCGGGGGTCTCGTCCAGTCCCTGTAGCGGGGACTTGCGCAGGTGGTCGACCTCGCGCTTCAGCTTGCCCTGCTCGCGCAGGACCCGCGACACGCGCATCCGCCACTGCAGCTCACGCACCGCCGTGAAGGCCAGACCGAAGAACAGCCCCACGAGTGCCGACCCGAACATCACCAGGAACACGGGCACGTCGGTCGGGTGCCACCCCAGCAGGTGGATCTCGGCGACGACGGCGTCGTTGCTGACGGCCACGAAGACGAGCAGCGCCAGTAGGACGACGAACAGGATGATCTTAAGCAGCCACCACACGGTCGGCCTTCCAGACGAGAGCCTGCGGCTCTCCGAAGAAGTTGGTGCCCTCGACGCCGGTGATCCGCACGCGCAGCTCGTCGCCGACGTTCACGCCGGGACGGCGCGGAACGAGGACCTTGCGGTTGTTCAGGGTCCGTGCCCGATGGAACCCACGGCCCTTGTGATCGGTTCCCTCGATCGCGACCGTCCATTCCTCACCGACGAGCGACGAGGACAGGTCACGCCATATCGATTCCTGCAATCGGATGACCCGCTGCAGACGCTGGTCCTTCACCGCTTCGGGGACGTCGTCGACCAGGCGCGCCGCGGGCGTCGCCGGCCGCTCGGAGTACTTGAACATGAAGGCGCTGTCGTAGCGCACGTCTTCCATGACCCGCAACGTGGCCTCGAAATCCTCGTCGGTCTCGCCGCAGAAACCGACGATGATGTCGGTGCTGAAGGTCACGCCGTCGAGGAGTTCGCGGGAGCGCTCGACCACGTGCATGTAGTCGGCCAGCTTGTGACCGCGCTTCATGCGACGCAGCATGCGATCGCTGCCGCTCTGGATCGGCATGTGCAACCAGGGCGAGATCTCGTCGTGCGCGGCGATCGCTCGTAGGGTCTCCTCGGGGAAGTCGGTCGGGTGGCTCGTGAGGAAGCGCACCCGGCGGATGCCGTCGACCTCGGCCACACGCGCGATCAACTCGGCGAAACTGGCCTCGGGGTGGCGGTACGCGGTCACGTTCTGGCCGAGTAGCGTGACCTCGGCCCCGCCCACCTCGACGATCTTCTCGATCTCGCCGATCACCGTGTCGGGATGCTTGTGCCGCAGCACGCCGCGCGTGGACGGCACCACGCAGAAGGTGCAGCGGTAGTCGCAGCCCTGGGTGATCGACACGAAGTGGCTGTTGTTCGTGGGCGAGGTCTCGGGTTCGGCCTCGTAGGTGACGGTGCCGTCGACCTCGAGGTCGAACTGGGGCTTGCCCGTCCGCAGGTTCTCCTCCACCAGATCGGCGATGCGACCGTAGTTGTCGGTGCCGACGACCAGGTCCACCGCCTTCTTCCGCTTCTCGTGCAGCTCCTCGCCCATGCGCTGGGCCATGCAGCCGAGCACGCCGATGCGCACGTCGGAACGACGGTTCTTGTACTGCTGCAGCTCGCCGATGCGGCCGAGCACGCGCTGTTCGGCGTTGTCGCGGATCGCACACGTGTTCAGCAGCAGCAGGTCGGCGTCGGCCGGCGAGTCGACCTCGTGCCAGCCCGCGGTGCGCAGTCCATCGCGCACGGCGTGGCTGTCGTAGACGTTCATCTGGCAACCGTAGGTCTCGATGTAGACCCGTCGCGTGGTCGGCTCGCTCATGCGGCGGCTCCTGATCCCGAGGGGCTGCGGTGTGCTTCTTCGTGTCCGGCGCGCCGTCCGCGCAGGCGACCCCGTTCGTCGAGCGCGGTGACGTGGACCTCGACCGTGCGCCGGACCAGCTCCGGCGCGGCGTCGATCCACACCGTGGCGTAGTCGTCGAGCATCACCTCGGACAGTCCGTCGTCGGTGCCGGCGCCCTCGACGATCCCCCGCCAGCGGCGCCCGACGTGCCGGCGCAGGAAGTCCTCGCGCCTGGCCCGACCCTGGACGCGCAGGATCTCGGCCCGCTCCATGGCCACGGCCCGCGGGACCTTGTCGCCCATGCGCTCGGCGGCGGTGTTCGCGCGGTCGCTGTACGGGAAGACATGGTAGAAGTGGATCGGCAGCCGCTCAAGCAGGCTGCGGGTGGTCTCGAACTCGGCGTCGGTCTCGCCCGGGAATCCCACGATGACGTCGGCGCCGAAGCCGAAGTCGCCGTCGAGGGCCGCGACGTCCCGCACCAGGCGCTCGTAGTAGCCGGCCGAGTAGGCGCGCCGCATGCGGCGCAGCACCGTGTCGGCCCCCGACTGCAGGGGCAGGTGCAGGTAGCGGCACAGGCGCGGCTCGTCGACCAGGGCCCGCGCCAGCCGAAGGTCGACCTCACCGGGGTCGATGCTCGACAGACGGATCCGCACCGTCTCGGGGAGCACCGCGAGCAGCATGTGCAGCAGGTCCACGAGGTCGGTCGCGTGCTCGAGGTCGCGCCCGTAGTGGCCGATGTGCACGCCGGCCAGCACGATCTCCTCGTAGCCGTGGGCGGCGAGCTTCCGGGCCTGCTCGACCACGTCGCGCGGGGGCCGGCTGCGGCTCGGGCCGCGCGCGCGCCAGATCGCGCAGAAGGTGCAGCGCATGTCGCAGCCCTCCTGCACCTTGATCGTCGCGCGCGAGTAGTCGCCGAAGGAGTCGATCCACTCGGCCGCCATGCTCTGGCCGCGGCGGTAGCGGCCGACCTCGACCACGTCCTCGCCGGCCACGACCCGTGGCAGGTGGTCCGGGAGCGCGCGCTTCTCCTCGTTGCCCAGCACGGCGTCGATCTCGTCGCGTCCGGACAGGCCGTCGCCGGACAACTGCGCGTAGCAGCCCGCCAGGACCACGCGGGCCGACGGGTGGCGGCGCTTCACCGCGCGGGCCATCTGCCGGCACTTCTGCTCGGCGCGGGCGGTCACCGCGCAGGAGTTGATGACGTAGACGTCCGCGGCGTCGGTCCACCCCACGACCTCGGCGGCGGGAAGGTCGGTCTCGACCCGCAGGCGCATGCCCTCGGTCTCGAACTGGTTCAGCCGACAGCCCAGGGTGTGGAAGGCGACACGCATGACGCTCGGTCCGGGGGTGGGTACGAAGGAGCCCCGCCGAAGCGGGGCCCCATCTTCTTCCGAAGTGCTCCGGGACGCAATGCCCGGCCCGGATCAGGAGTCCTCGGCGGCGAGCTCGCGGTCGAGCTCGTCGTCCTTCTCCCGCTCCAGTTCCGCGATCTCCTCTTCGGTGAGCTCGCGCTTCGGGTGGGCCTCGACGAACTCCGCCTGCTCGTCCTGGTGCGACTCGAAGTACTTCGTGGCGCTCAGGACGATCTTGCGGTTCTCGGGCTGGATCTTGATCACCGTCAGCGGGATCTCGTCGCCCGGGCGGAAGTGCTCGATCGGACGTTCGATCCCCTCGATGCCCAGGTGCTGCAGGGGCACGAAGCCCTCGACCTGGTCGTCGATCTCGACGATCGCCCCGTGCTCGAGCGCCCGGACGATCGTGCCCTGGCACTCGGTGCCCGGCTCGAAGCGCTCGGCGAGCGTGTCCCACGGGTTGTCGACGAGCTGCTTGATCCCCAGGGAGATGCGACGCTTCTCCTTGTTGATGTCGAGGATCATGACGTCGATCGAGTCGCCCTTCTTGACGATCTCCTTGGGGTGACGCACGCGCTTGGTCCAGCTCATGTCGCTGATGTGGACCAGCCCGTCGATCCCGTCCTCGACCTCGACGAAGGCGCCGAAGTCGGTCAGGTTGCGCACCTTGCCCTCGATGACGGTTCCCGGCGGGTACTTGTTCGCCAGGCCCTCCCAGGGATCGGGCTCGGCCTGCTTCAGGCCCAGGGAGATCTTCTCGTTCTCCTTGTCGACCTTCAGCACCATGGCCTCGACCTCTTCGCCGATCGAGACGACCTTGCTCGGGTGGCGCACGTTGCGGGTCCAGCTCATCTCGCTGATGTGGATGAGACCCTCGATGCCCTTCTCGAGCTCGACGAAGGCGCCGTAGTTCGTGATCGACACGACCTTGCCCTTCACCACGTTGCCCTCGGGGTACTTGATGTCGACGTCCGTCCACGGATACGGCTGCAGTTGCTTCAGACCCAGGCTGATGCGCTCGCGATCACGATCGAACTCGAGCACCTTGACCTCGAGATCGTCGCCGATGCCGACCATCTCGCCAGGATTGTTCACACGACCCCAGCTCATGTCGGTGATGTGCAGCAGGCCGTCGATGCCGCCGAGATCGACGAAGGCACCGAAGTCCGTGATGTTCTTGACCACACCCTTGCGGATCTGACCCTTCTCGAGCTCGCCGATGAGCTTGCGCTTCTTCTTGTCGCGCTCGTCCTCGAGCACCACACGACGGCTGACCACGATGTTCCGGCGACGCTTGTTGATCTTGATGATACGGAACTCGAAGGTCTCACCGATGAGCGCGTCGAGATCGGGAACCTGACGCAGGGCGACCTGCGAACCGGGAAGGAACGCGTCGACGCCCATGAGGTTGACCACCAGGCCACCCTTGATGCGTCGCTCGACCACACCGTGCACGGTGCGCACGCGGTCGAAAGCGTACTTGATGTCTTCCCAGACCTTGAGGAAGTCGGCCTTCTCCTTGGACAGCGCGATCAGACCGTCCTGGTCCTCGATCGTCTCGAGGTACACGTCGTAGACGTCGCCGACCCGCACGCGGTCACTGCCGCGGAACTGGTCGAGCGGGATCGTGCCCTCGGACTTGAAGCCGACGTCGACGAGGATCTCGTTGTCACGGACGTCGACGACGGTTCCCTTGACGATCTGGCCTTCCTTGATCTCGGCCAGGGTCCCCTCGTAGAGCTGGATCATCTCCAGGAACTGATCGTCGGAGTACTCCTCCTCCTCGATCAGTTCGGGATTCACGATGTCCTTCGGATCGAAGGATTCGGTCAGGCGGGTTCCGGTCTGCGGGCGACCGCCGCGCGCATTGGCGTCGGCGCCGGCCTCCGGGTTCGAAGTGGATTGGGTGGACATTCTCGAACAACAACTCCTTCAACGTGGATTTGCCCGCGCGAAGCGGGCATCGCGGGAGTATAGGTCCGCGCGCGGCGCCCTGCAAGGCGCGCGCCCACCCGGAATCAGCCCGCGAATCGCTCCGCACGGTGCAGCAGGGCCTTGATCTGGGCCAGGTAGAGCTCGCCCACCCGGCCCTGGACCTGGGAGTCGTCCAGCCCCTGGGCCCGCAGCGCGTCGGTGGCACGCAGGTGGGTCGGCGGCCCGACCCAGACCTCGAAGCCGCCCCCGCGACCCCGCAATGCCCGCGCGTGTTCGGTCGTACCCCGGACCAGACAGGGCAGATAGGCCGCCCCCGTGGTCATCGAGAGCAGGCCCAGCCCCCGCTTCACGGGCCCCGGCCGCCCCGGCGGCTTACGCGTGCCCTCGGGGAAGATCATGACGTTGCCGCCGGCGCCCAGGATCGCCTCGGCGATGGCGAAGGCCTCGGCGTCGAAGCGCCCCCGCACGATCGGGATCACGCCGTAGAAGCGCAAGAAGGCCCCCAGCAGGCCCTTGAAGAGCTCTCGCTTGGCGATGAACGACACCTGGCGGTCGATCTGGCTGCCGAGGACGATCGGGTCCCAGTAGGAGTTGTGGTTGCAGGCGACGATGAGCGGCGCCTCGATCTCCTGGTGCGCCGCCCCGAAGATCCGCATGCGGTACGGGATCTTCACGGCGGCCCGGATCACGGCCTTGGTGATCCGGTAGCTGATCTGACGGTAGCGGAAGGGCTTCAGCCGCGCCCGAGGGACCCGCCGTGGACGGCAGGCCTCGGCGTGGGCACACACGCGGTCGACGACCTGCTCGAAGTCCAGGCCCGTGGTGTCGACCACCGCGGCGTCGGGCGGAATGCGCAGGGGGCTCTCCGCGCGGCCCGAATCACGGCGGTCGCGCTCCGTGAGTTCGGCCACCACCCGTTCCAGCACCGCCGGGTCGTCGCCCCGGCCGGCCTGCAGGGCGCGGCGGCGGGCGCGCTCCTGCACCGAAGCGTCCAGGTAGACCTTCGCGCGGGCCAGGGGCAGGACCTGGGTGCCGATGTCGCGGCCCTCCATGACCACGCCGCCCGAGTGCTCCCAGCTCGCCACGCGCTGGCGGCGCTGCATGGCGGCCCGCACCTCCGGGTGCGCGCTCACCCCCGAGACCTCGGCGTCGACGCTGGCCGATCGGATGGTGTCGCCGGCCCGCCGGCCGTCGACGACCAGATCGCTACCCTCGAAGTGCAGTCGCAGGCTCTCGAGCCGCCGCGCCAGGGCGGGGCCGTCTTCGAGGGCCAAACCTTCCTGCAGGGCGGCGTGGGTGAGGGCGCGGTACATGGCACCGGTGTCGACGTGGGCCAGGCCCAGCCGCTCGGCGACGGCGCGGGCCACCGAGCTCTTCCCCGAGCCGGCCGGGCCGTCGATCGCCACGTGCAGAGGGTCGAATTCCGGAGTCACGCGCGCAGTCCTTCGAGGTCGTGGCCGAAGCCGGGGTGCGACACGGCGGCCGCGGTGAGGTCGACGGTGATCGGCCCGGCGCCGTCGCGGGCGCTCACGCCGGCGGCCAGGACGGTGGCGGCCATGGCGATGCGATGGTCGTCGGTGGCGGGCAGGGCCGCCGTCGGACGGCGCGGGCCTCCGCCGTGGACCACGAGCCGGTCGTCGGTGCTCTCGCTGTCGACACCGAACACGCCCAGCAACGCCTGCATGGACGCCACGCGGTCGCTCTCCTTCACGCGCAGCTCGGCCACGCCGTCGAAGACCGAAGTGCCGGGTGCGAAGGCCGCACAGGCCACAAGCGCCGGCACCTCGTCGATCAGCGAGGGCACCACCGTTGCCTCGACGTGCAGCGGAGTCCAGACCGGTGCTGCCTCCACCGTGAGGTCGGCGGTGGTCTCGCCGGCGTGTTCGCGGGGCGCGCCCCAATCCGCCCCTGCCCCCGCAGCACGCAACGTCTCGACGAAGCCCGTGCGCGTGGAATTGCAGAGGACGTGGGAGAACGTCACCCGGCTGTGCGGCGTGACCGCCACCACCGCCGCCACCAGCGCCGCGGACGACGGGTCGGCCGGAACGTCGACGTCGAGCGCCCGCAGCGCCCGCGTCGCCCCGACCGCGGCGTGTCCGGGGGCCGCGTCGATCGGGGCGCCCATGGCCGCGAGCATGCGTTCGGTGTGGTCACGGCTCGCGCCCGGCTCGACCACCTCGACCGCCCGGCCCGAGAGCAACCCGGCCAGCAGCAGACAGGACTTCACCTGTGCCGAAGCGACACGGATCTCGAAGCGCCCTCCCCGGTGGACGGGGCCGGTGATCACCAACGGCGGCCGCGCGCCGTTGGTCGGGCCCTCGACCCGCGCCCCCATCGCCCGCAGTGGCACGGCCACCCGCTCCATGGGCCGTCGACCCAGGCTGGCGTCGCCGTCGAGCGTGCTGGTGAAGGGCTGTCCGGCACAGACGCCGGCGAGCAGGCGCATGGTGGTGCCCGAGTTGCCGCAGTCGAGTGCGTCGGTGGCCGGCCGCAGTCGGAAGCCGCGACCGTGGACGGTCCACGCTCCGGTGCCCTCTTCGTCGATCCGCACCCCGAGCGCGCGCAGGCACGAGGCGGTCGACCGCGCGTCGGCGCCGGGGTTGCCGCCGTGCACCGTGGCGGTCCCGTCGGCGACGGCGTTGAAGAGGAGCGCGCGGTGCGTGATCGACTTGTCGCCGACCGGGCGCAGCTCCCCGCGGAGCGGCCGCGATCCGTCGACCGCGACCGTCGGACCCGATGGATTCACGGTGACGTTCAGACTCCCGTGGTTCCCGCGGCGAACACGCGATCGAGGGCCCGCAGGAACGCGGCGTTCTCCTCTTCGGTTCCCGTGTTCACGCGGAACGATCCCTCACCGAGTCCGAAGGAATGCATCGGACGCACGATCACGCCCTCGCGCAGCAGGGCGCCGAAGACCTCGGTCGACTCCTGCGGCGTGAAGGCCAGGTAGAAATTGGTCTGCGACGGCACGATCCGGCAGCCGCGCTCCTGCAGCCCCTCACCGAGCTGGTCGAGGCGGCGGCGGTTGGTCTCGCGGCGTTCGGCCACGCGGTCCTGATAGCGCAGCGCCGTGGCCGCCGCCTTCTGCGCCAGACGGTTCACGTTGAAGGGCTGCCGCACGCGCTGCAGCATGCCGATCACCTCGGGGTGGCCGAGGGCGTAGCCGATCCGCAGCGCGGCGATGCTGTAGATCTTCGAGAACGACCGCACGCTGACGAGGTTCACGAAGCGCTCGCGCAGGCGGAAGAAGTCGGGGAAGTCGTCGGCGGTGACGAACTCGACGTAGGCCTCGTCGAGCACGACCAGCACGTCCTCGGGCACGCGCTCGAGGAAGCGCACGAGATCGGCCTCGCTCACGTAGGTGCCCGTGGGATTGTTGGGATTGCACACCATGACCGCACGCGTGCGCGGGGTGATGGCGTCGGCCATCGCGTCGAGGTCGTGCACGTGATCGCCGGTCAGCGGCACCGACACGCCCATGTCGAAGTGCGACTGCGACAGCAGCCCGTAGATCGGGAAGCTCGGGTGGGCGTAGACGATCTCGTCGCCGTCGCGGGCGACGAGGTGCACGATCAGCTCGAGGATCTCGTTGGCGCCGTTGCCGAAGAGGACCTCGTCGCGGCCGATCGGGTAGACCTCGGTGACCGCGTCGAGCAGGTGGTGCCATGTGGCATCGGGATAGCGGTGCAGTTCGTCCATTTCGGCTCGCAGAGCGTCCTTGACCTCGGGGAAGGGGCCCTCGGGGTACTCGTTGCTCGCGAGCTTGACGATGTGGTCGAGGCCGAGCTCGCGCTGGACCTCCTCGATGGGCTTCCCGGGTTCGTAGGGACGCAGCGCGCGCACCGCGGGACGGATGCGCTCGACGAATCGGGTGGGCTTCCTGCTCTCGGCACTGCTCATGGTCCGGCCTCCGACGCGGCATCCCGCGCGCCCGGGGCGCAGGAGCTGCCGCACCGGGCGTCGACGGACCCTCGCAGGCTAGACACCGGCACCGGGATCGTCAATCTCGGCCGTGGGCCGCGCGGATCGACCGCAGAGCGGCGTCTTCCTCCGGAGTGACCGAACGCAACGCGCCGGGAGGGAGGTCGCCGAGCTCGACGGGACCGAAGGCCACGCGGTGCAGCGTGTCGACCCGCGTGCCCGCCGCCTCCACCATCCTGCGGATCTGCCGATTGCGGCCCTCGCGCAGCTCCAGGCGGAGGCGACGGGGATCCCCAGGATCGGCCCCGACGCGGATGGGTGCGAGGGGACGGCCGTCGAGCCGCGTGCCGCCGTGGCGCCAGCGGTCGATGGTCGTCGGGTCCACCGGCTGGACGGTGCGGACGCGGTAGACCTTCCACACCGGGCGTGAGGGGTGCAGCAGCGCCTGGGACAGGTCGCCGGCGTCGGTCAGGAGCAGCACCCCCGACGACTCCCGGTCCAGCCGCCCCACGTGGAACAGGCCCGAGGTGGCGAGCGAGGGTTCGAGCACGTCGAGCAGACACGGGGCGTCGCCCTGGCGCCGCAGGCTCGACACCACCCCCACCGGCTTGTGCAGCACCAGGACCCGCGTCGACGTGGCGGGCCGGACGGAGCGGCCGTCGACCCGGACCTCGTCGTGGTCGGGGTCGACCCGCCGTCCCAGATCGCCGACGCGTTCGCCGTTGACCGTCACACGCCCGTCGCGGACGAGCGCCTCGACCCCTCGTCGCGACCCCACACCCGCTCGGGCCAGGAATCGATTGATCCGCATGGGGCCCACGGGAGGATCCCCGGCTCAGGAGGATTCCTGCGCGCGGCGGACGTCCTCTTCGGACTCGCCCACGGTCTCGTCCGCCTCGGCTTCTTCGTCGGCTTCGCCGTCGTCGGCATCGGCCCGCTCGAAGTCCTCGTCGCCGAGTTCCTCACCACGAGCGGTGGCCAACTGCTTCAACTCTTCCTTCTCGGCGAGGAGATCCTCGAGTTCGGAGAGCTGCGGCAGCTCGCCCACCGT
Organism: Candidatus Krumholzibacteriia bacterium; assembly: GCA_035268685.1. Classification (NCBI taxonomy): domain Bacteria; phylum Candidatus Krumholzibacteriota; class Candidatus Krumholzibacteriia; species Candidatus Krumholzibacteriia bacterium. Next base: position 18,569 of record DATFKK010000091.1, read on the forward strand.
GCGCAGCCCGATGTGGTCCAGGAACCCCTTCGTGGTGCCGTAGAGCAGCGGGTGACCGAGGGTCTCGGCGCGGCCCACGATCTGCACGAGGTCACGCTCGAGCAGGGTTCCGATCACGCCCGAGGCGGCGACACCGCGGATCTCCTCGATCTCCAGGCGCGTGACCGGTTGCTTGTAGGCGATGATCGCCAGCACCTCGAGCGCGGGACGGCTCAGGCGCTGCTTGCGCCGTCCCTTGAACAACCGCTTCACGAGGGTTGCGTGCTCCGGTCGCGTGCTGATCGAGAACCCACCGCCGAACTCGACGATCGTGAAGGCGTGCTGATCGCGTTCGTACTCTTCGCGGAGCTCGTCGATCGCCTCACGTACGGACTTGCGATCGACGTCGGGGAAGAATCCTGCCAGGCGATCCAGCGTCAGCGGCTGGTCCGAGGCGAAGAGCAGGGCTTCCAGATCACGTCGCATGGGGATCGTCCTCGTCGTCGTCCGCGTCCGCGGTCGGGGATTCCGTCTCTTCGTGGTCCGCCGCGGCTTCCGCCTCGACGCCGTCGTCCGGGGGAGCGGCCTCCACGGTGCCGGCCTCCGCCTCCATCACCGCGGGCTGCGAGTCGGTGTCTTCGGTCGCGGACGAGACCCCCGCCACGTCCTCGGTCTCTTCCGTGACCCCGTCGCCGGCCTCGAGCCAGATGTCACCGTAGGTCTCGCCCTGGTAGGCACGCACCCGCCGCGTCTTCAAGAGATCGAGCAGGGCGATGAAGGTCACGACCACCTCCATCTTCACCTGCATGTTCCCGAAGAGATCACCGAAGAGCACGCGTTCCTCGCGCTCGACCCGTCCGACGATGTGGTGCTCCTGACCCTCGACCGTGTAGACGTCGGTGTAGACGTGATGCACGTTCTCGCCGCGCATCTCCTCGAGAACGTTTCCCACGGCACGCAGGAGATCGTAGAGCGACAGCGAGAGTTCCGGCGCCTCCTCCTCGGCCTGGTCGAGGAAGGGGTAGTCCTGACCTCGTCGGAAGAACTCCGCGCGCTCGGTGGACTTCGAGGACAGGGCCCGCGCGGCTTCCTTGTACTTCTTGTACTCGAGCAACCGGCGCACGAGCTCGTCGCGTGGATCGCCCTCGTCGTCGTCGTCGTCGCCGGGCCGCTGCACGGGCAGCAGCATGCGGGCCTTGATCCGCATGAGCGTGCTGGCCATGACGAGGAACTCGCCCGCGTTGTCCAGCTCGAACACCTCGAGCTGTTCGATCGATTGCAGGTACTGCTGCGTGATGTGCGCGATCGGGATGTCGTAGACGTCGATCTCGTCGCGCTGGATCAGGTAGAGCAGCAGGTCGAGCGGGCCCTCGAACTGATCGAGGCGCACCGTGTAGCCCGTGCGCGCGACGCCGTTGCCGTTGGCCTCGTCGGGCCCGGCTCCGGCCGGCGTGGCGGGATTCGGATCGGAAGGGGTCTCGTGCAAGATGGCTCCCTGGCGCTGTTTCCCGGGATCTGCCCCGGGTGGCGGGGC
>DATFKK010000092.1 GCA_035268685.1 Candidatus Krumholzibacteriia bacterium
CACCGACACCACCATCGTCATCAACCCCGCCGCCGCCAGCGAGAAGGCCACGCTGTGCAACAGCACCCAGTGCACCGGCACCGCCTCCTGGAACCACCCGAAGAGGGCGCCGGCCACCAGCAGGATCAGCATGACCAGCACGCCGAAGACCACGGCGAACAGCACCTTGGCGTTCACCAGCGCCGCCACCGGCACCGGGGTGGCCAGCTGCCGCCGCAGCATGCCGGTGCGCTGGTCCTCGTACAGGTCCGTGACCGCGCGGATCGCCACGAACAGCACGCTCATCACGCTCACCATGACCAGCACGTAGCCGAACAGGTTCGGCCGCGGTGCGCCCTCCTCCTTGGTGCTGCCGATGCTCACCACGGGAGGGAAGAGATAGGTCTCGGCCTGGGAAATGCGTTCGTAGAAGGCGGCCGACAGCTGGGTGACCATGAGGACCGACGGCATCTCGTCGCTCTCGAACATGTCGAACATCTGTTCGAGCTCTTCGCCGAGCACCTTCACCGCCACGTCGAGGTAGGTGGCGATCACGTACGTGCCCTGCTCGAGGATCTCGGGCTTGATGCTCTCGGCCGGGTTGCGGACCAGGCGCAGCGTGGTGGTGCGGCCCTCGATCAGGTCCTCGGTGAAGCTCTCGGGGATCACCAGCATGGCCGACGCCTCGCCGTTCTCCATGCGGGCGAAGCCCTCCTCGCCCACCTTCTCCACCTCGAGCCGGAAGCCGGAGTCCTCGGGCACGGCTCCGCCGGTGAGGAAGCCCCCGAGCAGGCCGTCCTCGCGGTCGAGCACGAAGAGCGTCGTGGGCGGGATCTGGTCGCTGGGGCCGCTGCTGATCGCGCCGATCATCCCGGCCATCATGAACGGGAACAGCAGCATGACCAGCGTGCTGGCCGGACTGCGCCACCGACGGATCAGGTCCTTGCGGATCAGGCTCCAGAACACGGCGACCTCCTCTCAGTCACGCAGCTCGCGGCCGGTGAGCTTGAGGAACAGGTCCTCGAGGTTGGGCTCCTTCACCGTGATCCCGCTCAGGGGCAGTCCCGAGCCGTACAGCGCCTTGAGCGTGTGTCCGACGCCATCGGAACCGAGCGGCACGTTCACCAGGGCGCGGCCGTCGTCGAGCTCGAGCAGGCGCGCGCCGTCGAGGTCCTCGACCACGCGGGCCACGTCCTCCTTCTCGAAGGCGCCCTGCACGGTCAACACGCTGCCCTCGCCCAGTTCGGCCTTGAGCTCGGCGATCGTGCCCTTGGCGTGGATGGTGCCGTGGTCCATGATCGCCAGCTCGTCGCACAGATCCTCGGCCTCTTCGAGGTAGTGCGTGGTGTAGAGCACCGTGGTACCGCCGGCGACGATGTCACGGACCACGTCGAGGATGTTGATCCGTGCCTGCGGATCGATGCCCACCGTGGGCTCGTCGAGCAGCACCAGCCGGGGCCGGTGCACCAGGCCCAGGGCCAGGTTCAGCCGGCGCTTCATGCCGCCCGAGAAGTTCTTCACGGGCTCGCGGGCGCGGTCGGCCAGGCCCACCAGCTCGAGCAGTTCGTCGCGGCGGTGGTCCATCTCCTTGCCGCGCAGCCCGTAGATCCCGCCCCAGAAGGCCAGGTTCTCGCGGGCGGTCAGGTCCTCGTACAGGGCGATCTCCTGGGGCACGACGCCCAGACGCCGCTTCACGGCCGCCGGATCGCGGGCGAGGTCGATGCCGTCGACCTCGACGCGTCCCGTGGCCGGCGACACCAGGCCGGCGATCATGGAGATGATGGTGGTCTTGCCGGCCCCGTTCGGGCCGAGCAGGCCGAAGATCCGCCCGGCGGCGACGTCGAATCCGACGCCGTCGACCGCACGGATCTCCCCGTAGTGCTTGGAGAGATTGGTGACGCTGAGCATGGCGGGCGCGAGCCTCGGCGAGAGGGGACCAGCAAAGGGGGAGCGATGACTCCCCTACGGGGCCGGACCCGGAATGTTGCGCGCTCGCTCGCGGTTGCGGTGCGCGGTCAGCCCTGGTTGCGGAACGGGGTCCAGCGGCTGTCCTCGTAGATTCGCAGACGGCCGTTGGCCGCGTCCACGACGAAGACGCGCGCGCCAGGGATGTCGATGGTCGCCGCCGGGGTGATGGCGAAGCCGTCCCAGGTGGCCAGGCGCACGGGCTGCTGCAGCTCGTCCTCGCCGGTGGCCAGGCCGGGACCGAAGTCCGAGTCGAACGCGCCCTCGGATGTGAAGCGCTGGATCCGCCCGTTCATGCGATCGGCCACGTACAGGTTGCCATCGCCGTCGACCGCCACTCCGCTCGGAACGTGGAACTCGCCGGCGGCTTCGCTGGGGTCGGCGTCGAAATCGGCCGGCGGATTGCACGGAGGCGCCTTGCCCAGCGTGCTGGCCTCGATCGAGAACACGTCGCCGCAGCGGACGCTCTGGTCGAAGGCATCGACCCCACGGGCCAGTTCCTCGCGCGTGGGTCCGAAGATCACGCTCTGTCCGCGATCGGTCTCCACGCCGCTGGCCGGAATCGGGTCGTAGCGCAGGACCCAGTTTCGCGTGGAGTCGGAATCGCACACCACGAGCATTCCGGAGTCGTCCATGGTCATTCCGGCGGGTACCGACACCACCTGCGGGCTGAACTGGTCGAACTGATCGGGGTCCTCGGCCATCACGGTGCCCGCGTAGGTCAGACCCGTGAGACCCATGGCTGCGTCGAAGGTGTAGCGGTGCACCGTACGCGCCACGGGGTCGCTCACGTACAGGTGATCGCCGTCGCTGGCGATGTCGGCCACCGACTGCACCTCGGCGCTCAGCGGTACCGTCCCCTGGACCTCGAGCCGCGTGTCGATCGCCGAGACCTCGTAGCCGGCGCCAGTGTCCTCGACGACCAGCAACAGACTGCGCCGGGAGTCGGTCTCGAGCGCGATGGGTCCGCGCAGCCCCTCGACGGGGTCGCGGAAGGTGTCGACCCGACCGTCGTCGTACACCAGGACGACGCGCCCGCCGGCGGAGTCGCTCACGGCGAAGATCCCGCCGAAGGGTTCGACATCGGTCACGAAGCCGAGCTGCTCGTTCAGGCTCCCCGGGGTGACGTCGGTGTAGTCACTGACCACCGCGATGCCCTCGGCCTCGGGCAGCGTGATCTTCTCACCGCATCCGGCAGTGAGCAGCAGCAGGAACACGATCAGCGGGAGGATTCGACGCGTCATCGTTCGATCTCCAGCGTGATGGTGTGCAACAGACCGAAGCTGCCCCGATCGACGAATCCGTAGTCGAGGTGCACCGGCCGCTCGGCGATCGGCCATTCGAGACCCAGCCCACCGGAGAAGACCTCGATCTCGTCGCTCTGCCGGTAGGCGGCCCGCAGCGCCAGGGTGCCGCGCAGACTGAGTTCGCTGGCCAGGACGATCGATTCGGCCTCGTCGGTCGGGTGCAGGAAGTCCAGACCCACGGTCAGGATGTTCTCGCTGCCGATCGTGGGCGTGTCGTAGGCGAAGCCGAACGACGCCATGGTCGGCGCCGGAAAGCTCTGCCACTCGCCGCTGAAGCCGGCGTCGGCCGGCGGCTCACCGTTCAGGCGCAGGTCGGGCCCGAAGTTGTTCACGGCGAAGCCGATCCGCGCGGTGCGATACCCGATGTAGTAGAGCGCGCCCAGATCGAGCAGGATCCCGCGGCTCTCGAAGTCGTCCAGCGACTCCTGCAACAGCTTGACCGAAGCCCCCAGTGTGATGCGGTCGGTCAGCAGACGTGCCGCACTCAGGGTGGCGACGAACTGATCGGCCTCGAAGGTCTGACCGGTACCCTCGGGCTGACGCTCGGTCGTCCGCTCGATCTCGCCGCTGTCGAGGACCCCCAGGCCGACGCCGTACTGCCAACTTCCCGAACGCCGCACGTAGCCCAGGTGATGGACGTCGATACCGGCGGCGTACGCGAAGTGCGAGGCGAACAGGCTGTGTTCGAAGCGCACCGTGGACATGGCGCCGGGGTTGCTGAAGATGGCCGTGGCACCCCGAGCCAGGGCGGCGCTCGCATTGCCCAGTCCGACCGCGCGCGCGCCCACCGGTATGCGCAGGAACTGACCGGCGCTGCCGCCGACGCGCTCGTCGCCGTAGAGTTCGATCAGATCGGCACTCGCTGCCGACGGAAGCAGCAGCACGACCGACAGCAGGAAGCAGGACACACGACGGATCACCATTCCCAGCTCACCCCCATCAGCAGGCGCCGCGGGTTCGTGCGGTGGCTGGGGTTGACCCGGTCCTCTTCGTAGAAGACGGAGTTCACGCGCGGACCGGTGTCGTTCTCCTCACCGAAGGCCAGACGCCGCTCGGCGATGCTGCCGTCCCAGTTGCCACGGAAGTAGGGCTCGCCCGTCCACGGGTTCACCCGACGGTAGTTGTCGTGATCCAGGACGTTCTGCACTTCCAGGCTGAAGGTCACGCGCTGGCCGAAGGGCGCGTCGTACCACTTGCGGAAGGCGATGTCGAAGGACGACCGATACGGACCGAGTTTTCCATTGACGTTGCGGGAGACGTCGGTCGACCCGTCGGGCAGCAGGAACACCTCGGTGTAGCGGGTGCCCGCCCAGGCCCGGTAGAGCAGATTCAGGTTCCAGTTCCGCGGCGTCTGCCAACCGAAGATCTTCGGCGACTGGTTGCTGCCGGCACGAATGTTCAGATTGGCGGTCACCGACCAGGGACGATCCCACGCCAGGGGATTCGGACGCACCCCCTGTTCGGTCTCGGAGCTCTGGGAGCCCTGTTCCAACTGGGCCAGCAGGAAGTTCTGGTTGGCGTCACTGTTCGTCCCGGTCACGCGGCTCAGCTCGACGGCCAGACGACCGCTGACGAAACGGGTGGCTCGCTTCTCCACGGTCATCTCCACGCCGAGCGAACGCGCCGCATCGGCGTTGAAGAAGCGTACCGGACTGATCTCGATCACGCGGTCGTCGTTGGGATCGGGAGTCTGGTCGGGCGTGATCGTCACCCCGTTCAGCTGTACCGCCTGCGCATAGCCGTAGATGTCGTTGCTGAAGAAGGTGAGCCCGGCCGTCCATCGACCCGCGAACTCGCGCTGGATCCCGGTCTCGTACTGGACCGTGACCTTCGGGTCGAGATCCGGATTGCCCAATAGACGAAGGTCGGTTCCGAAGTCCGTCTCGAGCTGCGAATAGACGTAGTTCCAGCGCGGCCACTGGCTGAAGTGACCGTAGTTGAAGAAGAACTTGTCCTGCTCGCTGATCGGGAAGCTCAGCCCGAGTCGGGGACTCAGTCGCTGCTTCCAGCGCAAGCCGAGGAGCTCGGTCGTCTTGCTCTTGTAGCTCTCGACATCGGCGTCGAAGATGAAGACGAAATCGTCGGGGTTGTTCATCACCCGATCGACCTCGGGCCCGGGCGCCCAGGCGTCGTAGCGCAGGCCCATGTTCAGGATCAGCCCCTTGTAGGAGAAGCGATCCTGGAAGTAGCCGGCCGCCACGCGTGGCGTCGCCGCGAACACGTCCTCGGCCGTGGCGATCCGTCCTGGCTGCGGAATGTCGAAGTCGCGCTGGAAGTCACCGAGCTGGATCTCGTTGTAGCTGAACTCGATGCCCGTCTTGAACTTGTTGTTCTCGTCGCCCACCCAGGCCCAGTCGGCCTTGATCGAGTAGATGTCGGCGTAGTGGTCGTGCCAGCGCTCGTTGTCGCCGCCGATGAACGCACCCTCGACCCACCGGTTGCCGGCCGGATCCCGGCTGATCTGCAACTCCGGCCCGCTGTAGTTGTCGAAGTCGGGCTCACCGTTCTTGTGCGAGTTCTGACGGCTGAACTGGCGGCCCACGGTGACTTCGTAGAACGAGTCCTCGCCCAGCACGTGCTTCCAGTTGGCCTGGCTCTGGATGCTCTGCAGGTAGAAGACGTCGTAGTTGTCGAGCAGGTTCCGGAACTTGTTCGGCCAGCCCTCGGCCGGCAGGAAGAAGCCCATGCTGATCGACTGCTGGTAGTTGTGCGTCAGGTTGAGCTTGCGCTCGGGGCCGAACTTCCAGGTGAGCTTGCCCAGCGCGCTCCACTCGTTGTCGGCCCGCGGCGACCAGAAGTCGTCGGCCTCCGACGACTGGAGGGGTCCGGTCAGAGAACCCGTGGGAAGGTAGGTGTCGGTGAGATCGCTCGAGAAACTGGCGATCCAGTATTGCTCGCCCGGCAGCTTCAGCCCGGTCTTCTTCAGGCCCTGCCACAGGACGTTCGGGCCGCTCAGCGTGATGCGGGCGCGATCGGTGTCGTAGTCGATCTCCTCGGGAGCCACCCGGTCGGTCTTGTAGGTGAGCTTGCCCTCGAAGCGCTCCCCACCCTCCTTGGTGGACACGCGCACGACACCGCTCACCGCCTGCCCGTACTCCGCGCTGAAGCCGCCCGTGAGCACCTCGATCTCGTTGATCAGATCCTCGTTGAAGGAGGCGCCGTAGCGACCGGCCGACAGCGGGTCGTTCACGCTCACTCCGTCCACGTAGAACTGCGTGTCGTCGGCCCGACCACCGCGGATGTGGATGGTGTTGTCCTCCTTCACCACACCGGCCTGCAGCGAGACGATCTCTTCGACGTCGTCGAGGGCGAGGTTCTCGATCTCGTCGGCACCGATGCGACGGGACGTGCCCGTCTCCTGAAGGACGATGAGTTGCCGCTCGGCGCGCACGTCGAAGGGGTCGAAGAGGACCGGCTTCAGCGAAAGCACGAAGCGGATGTCGATCACGTCGCCGGGTCGAACCACGATCTCGGCGCGTCCCTCGTCGAAGCCCAGGTACCGGGCCTTGATCGCATAGCGCCCGGCGGTGAGCCCGCGCAACCAGAAACGCCCTCCACCCAGGGCCATGGTCCCGTAGTCGGTGCCCTCGACGAAGATGTTGGTGTACTCGAGGGGTTTGCCGGTCTCGCCGTCGATCACCGTGCCCTGCACGACGATCGGAAGATCGGCCTCGTCGCGGTTCGTGGCCCGCTGCAGGTAGGTGATCGTCGCGTCCTCCTGCACCACCTCTTCGGGCTGCGCCGCGGCCGGGGGCGCGGCTCCGATCGCGATGGCCACGAGCAGGGCGAACAGCATCCGTGCGTTCATCGTCCTCCCCCCATCGGCCGCGCCCCGTCGACGGGCTCCAGACCCATCTGGCCGCTCCACATGAGCCGCAGCGCCTCCTGCGCATTGCCCAGGTCGTTGGCCAGCTCGATCTGAGGGCTCATCACGACGACACGTGCGTCTCCCGTGGCGGGCCACCGCGAGGCCACCACCGGCTCGCAGCCGGTGCGGCAACGCCGGCTGTTCCAGCGGGCCGACTCGAATCGGTACAGGGGTTGGGCGTCCGAGGCCGGACCGATCGGCCACACGTCGAAGTAGGTCACACTGCCCGTGCCGGTGTAGACCAGGTCGGGCAGACCCGGCACCTGGGCCAGGATGTCGAGCTGGGGACCGGTCTCCCCGATCACACTCGGGGGACCGACGATCGAGCCCTCCAACGGATTCGCCAGCACGTGCAGGTACTGCTCCCGGAACAGATCGTTCAGGCCTCCGCTCTGAGCGGGAGTTCCCACGTACTGGTAGTCGAGATAGAGCTGGCCGGCCTGGACGCCCGGCGTGTCCGGGTCGCGGTCGGAACTCAGGAAGGTGGTCAACGCCTCGCGCGAGTTCTCGAGATTCACGCGACTGCCCTGGCGCTTCACGTACCAGATGATGGTCTCGAAGGGCTCGAAGGTCGCCTGGAACACCTCGGGCTCGCCACGGAGGTTCGTGGCCTCGATCGTGTTGAAGGCATCGCCGAAGTGAGCCCGCGCCGCGTCGCCGAAGAACGCGTCGCGCGAATCGCTGACCGAGTCGTCGTCGTCGACGAGCAGCACGCTGCCGCGGACCGGGGGTACACGCCAGGTGTGCGTGAAGACCGTCGCCGCACCGGCGTCGTCGGCCACGCGCATGTACACGGTCTGCTCGTCGCCCAGCGCCGGTTCTCCGGGCGGTACGTCGCGCAGGCGCAGGCGGAAGCCCCGGCGCGGGCGCGGAGCCCGGACCCAGCCCTCCGTGGGATCGGCCAGTGAGTCGTCGGCGTCGAAGAAGAGGTCGGGATCACTGCCTTCGTAGCGATAGTGCACGTGGTCGAGCAGGGTCTCGTCGCCGTCGATGTCGAAGGTGAAGAAGTCGAGATCGATCGCCCGGAAGCTCTGCGTGGGCGGGACGAATTCCTCCTGGTACTCGACCACCGGTGGTGAGTTCACCAGCGGGAACTGCACACGCGCGGTGTCGCTCGGAGCACCGCGGTCGTCGACCGCCACCACGTGCAGCGTGGGGACCACGCTCCCGTCGGCGCGCGTCTGGTAGGTGGCCGTGGTGTCGGTGTCGGTGGTGAACAGCCACTCGGGGTCGGTGTCGTCGATCGAGATCGCGACCCAGAAGCCCACCACGAAACCGTCGGCGTCGCTGCCCGACCAGGCGAAGCGCGCGTCGGTGTAGCTGGTCGGGGCGATGGTCTCGACGTGATCGACCGAGATCCGCGCGACCGGCGGTTTGTTCCCCAACGACTCGGGATCGAAGGGATCGTTGGTGCACCCGGCGAAGGCGGCCAGCACCGCCACGGCGATCAGGCTCCAGCGCATCATTTCAGGATCACCAGCTTTCCGCGCTGGATGTCGCCCGTCTCCAGGTTCTCGACCGCGTAGACGTACAGGCCCGGGGCGATCGCCCGTGTCTCCTCGGACATCACGTTCCACTCCACCAGCGTGTCGTCGACACTGCGGTTCTGCAGCTGCACGATGCGCGTCCCGGCCAGGTTGTACACGTCGATGTTCGCGCGCGGCGGGACGTTCGCGAAGAAGATGCTGCGCCCCAGCTCCCGCGGCTCCCCGCTCGGGAAGCGGTTGTCGTACAGACTCGCCGCCCGGTAGGGATTGGGGTAGACGCTCACCGCGTCGCGCTCGCTCGCGTCGAGATCGGGGTTGGTCCCCGTGGGGCCACTGCCCGGGACCACCACCACCGAGTTCTCGTTGAAACCGCTCTCGAGCTCCGGCAGCCCCGCCCGCGGATCGGGCGCCGAGTAGCTCGTGACGGCGTAGCGGTACGGGAATCCGTTGAGCACGTTCCGGTCGACGAACACCCGCTGTCCGTCGACGAGCGGAGGCAATCCGGTGTTGAACCCTCGATCGTCGGACGTGCCGTCGACGTTCGTGTCGATGTCGAACTCGGCGATCAGCGCTGCCTGCTCGAAGGGGTCCTCGGTCACGACGTCACCGTCGATCCGGTAGATGCGGTAGCCCTGGAAGTCGGGCTCGTTGGTCAAAACGCTACGGTGGAACTCGGGTGAGGCCGTCGCCGGGTCGTAGGCTCCGGGCTCGGGACGCTCTCCGGGATCCCAGCGCAGCTCCACCGCGTTGCCCCGGGCCACCGCGTTCAGGTTCGGGCTGGGCGGACCCGACGGCAGCGTGAAGCCGTTGTCGAAGCTGAACTGGGCGATCGAGCTGTTGTTCAGCATCTCGTCGGCGTCGGCTCCGGCCACCATGGCGATCGCGAAGTTCGCGCTCTCGCCCGGGTTCAGGGCCGGCCACGGCCCGATCGAGAACATGCCGACCCAGTTGCCCTCCGAGGTGAAGTTCGTCGAGCCCTGGCCCTCACCCGGACCGGCGTCGACGACCTGCTCCCCACACCCCTCCGAGAGGTCCGCGAGCAGATCCTCGAGCGGCCGTTCGGGCTCGCATCCCCGCATGTAGGCGTAACGGGCCGGATCGCCGTACTCCGCCTCGTTCGGGATGCCGCCGGTGCTGCTGTACTGCCACTGCCGATAGTTGAAGTAGGCGCCGTCGGGCGCGTCCGAGCCCAGGTAGCGGACGCCCGACCACGAGGTGGCGTCCCCACCGTCGCCGTCGGCGTCGATCCGGTAGACCACCCTCGCCGAGGGGTCGGCCTCCAACAGGCCGGGGTCGAAGAACTCGCTCGCCGTTTCCTGGGCGATCCGCTCCGGGCCCAGGTAGCCCTGGATGTCGCCGAAGAAGAGATCGCCACCGCTGGCCGGGAACTCGAGCTTGCCACGGTTCACGACGATCGGCTCGATGTACCAGCCCAGGTGCACGTTCTCGAGGAAACGATCGCCCACGTTGGTGACCTCGAAGAGCATGATCACGAAGGAATCGGCGAAGCGCGACGCGTAGCCCAGGATGTCACAGCGGACCTCCAGACCCATGGGCACGTGCGGATTCGTGATGCCGCTCTCGTCGCCGCCGGACGCGCTCGTGTCGTTGTAGCGCAGGATGAAGTGCTCGTCGGCCAGCGCGTCGAGCCGGAAGTTCTGCTGCAGCGGATTGCGGCTGATCAGCAGGGCCGCCAGCGGATCCTCGATCACCTGGTCGTCGTCCCCGCCTTCGACCCGCACCGTCTGCGGCGAGAACTCGAATCCCGACGGTGACGACGACCCGGCGTCGAGCGTGGCGTCGACCACGCCCGCGCTCACCAGCGGCTGCCGCGTGAAACCGTCGATGGCGCCCACCCACAGTCCCGCGGACCAGAGGTGCTCCACCCCTGAATTCAGCGGGAACTCGAAACTGGGCCGGCTGCTCTGCCCCGACCCGAACATCTCGCCGATGAAGCCACGGGTGGCGAAGGCCAGGCCGACGTTGCCGATGCTCACCACCCGCTTGTCGGTGGCGAATTTCAGATCGGAGTCGGTCTGGGCGGACGACGGCAGCGGCACCAGGCAGGCGGCACCGGTGACCACGCCCAGAGCGAAGGAGCAGAAGAGGGTGCGTTGGCGCATGGGAGGAAGCCGGGGGCTGCGGGTACCCGCGGGGAACGAGCGGAACTTAGGTCCCTGGTCGGGCGGTGTCAACGCGGCGGGGGAGTCGCGACGAACGCCGGCCCCGGTGGACCGGCGTTCGCATGATGGAGCATGGGAGGCCACAGGGAAAGCCCCCGTGGCCTCCGGAAGCGTGATGTCCCTACTTCGTCAGGGTCATCTTCTGCACCTGCGCGGCCTCGCCGGCGAAGCGGAGACGCGCGAAGTACACGCCGCTGCTCACCGGAGTCCCGGTCTGGTCCACGCCCGTCCAGGTCCGCGCGTGCTCACCAGCCGGGAGCTCGCCCGCGGCCAGGGTGGTCACCTTGCGTCCGCGCGAGTCGAAGACCGCCAGCTCCACCTGACCCTGCTTGGCCAGGGAGAACCGGATCTCGCTGCGGGGGTTGAACGGGTTCGGGGCGATCGACTCGAACTTCGCCGACAGGGCGCGGTCGGACGGCGGGGCCGACACCGCGTCGGCCAGCACGATGTAGCTGTCGTTGATCGGCACGATCTCGTTCCGTGCGAAACGGGTGTCGAGAAGTCCGGTCACGTACATCTCCTGGCCGACGACGCCGGTGATCGTGACGGCCGGGGCCGGATCGACGTACAGCGACGAGTCGCTGGCCGCGTCCTGCACCGTCCACTCGGCGCCGCCGAAGACCGTGTCGGCCACGGCCGCGCGCGGAGTGGCCACGATCACGCTCTCCCAGGCCTCGGTGGTGTCGAGCACGCTCGTGCTCAGCACCTGCACCGGGGGCAGGTCGGCGCCGAACGACACGAAGTCGATCGATGCACCGCTCTGCGGCAGGATCTCGGTGATCCCGTTGAACTCGTCGATGAAGCCCGAGATCCGGATCACGTCGCCCTGGAAGAAGGTGTTCGAGCCCGAGCCCTCGAACACGAAGATCCCGCTCCAGGGGCCGCCGGCCGGGTCGGCCACGGCGTAGTTCGAGGTCCCGCCGGCCTGCAGCTCGCCCGGGGCCGCGGTGACCACGGCCTCGATGTTCACCAGCTGGCCCACGAAGGCGCTGGCGTCGGTGCCGGGCTGCAGGGTCGACTGGATGTCGACGATCGAGGTGGTGCCCACGGCGACCTCGAGGAAGCTGGCCGGCGCACCACCGGGAAGCAGCGTGGTCTGCGCGGCGTCGTCGGTGGCCTCGATGTAGTACTCCACGCCGGCAGCACTGGTGCCCGGGATGGGAGCGCTCCAGGTGTCGCCGGTGGTGTTGACCATGGGCGTCGACGTGTAGCTCGTCGCTCCGCGGTCGCGGTAGAACAGGTTCACGGCGGTCAGCACGGCGTTGTCGGTGACCGTGGCCGAGATGGTGATCGGCTCGCCCGCCTCGGGCGTCCACGGATTCGGCACGACGTCGGTGACCTGCGGGAAGGGATTCCCGGGGTTCTCGATCAGGTCGGTCACGAACCGGGGCTTCATCTGCAGATTCGCGTTGAAGATCGAGATCGGAGCGACGATGCGGTACTCGTCGCCCTGCTCGATCGCACCGGTCTCGATGCCCGTCGTGGAGTCGATGAACACCGTGGCGGTGTCGCCGCTGGCGTTGGCCAGACCGAAGGTGCCCTGGTCCCAGGTGATCGCCGGATCGGCGTCGATGCCCGGACGGAACACCACGGTACCCTCGATGGCCGCCAGCCAGCCGAGGATCTCGTAGTCGGCGGCCGAGAGGTCGCCACTGCCGTCGTTGTCCACGAACTCCGAGATCGTGTACTCGATCGGATCGGGCACGGTGCCGTTGGTGATCACGGTGTAGCTGGTCGGCTCGATGTTGATCTCGCCACCGAAGGAACCGATGGTTCCGGTGACCTCGATCTCCTGGCCGAGCAGGAAGGTCGGCGCGCCGGGGTCGAAGAAGTTGATGCCACCGGTGGCGTCCTGGATGTAGTGGGTCCCGCTGTTCCAGGTTCCCTTCAGGGCGGTCAGCGTGCCACGGATGGTGACGGTCGTCCCGGCGAAGGGCGACGCAGGGGCGCCGGCGGCCGAGTAGACCTGGATGTCGTCGATGGGGGTGATCTGCGCGGAGGCGGGCATGGCCGTCACGGCCAGCAGCCCGAGCAGAGCGAACGCACTGCGGAGCTTCATGTGGGAGTTCTCCTCAGGGGTCGATACGAGGGTAGCGACCCGCGCGAAGGGTACGAACGCACGGGCCGAGGAGTGGGAGCGGCCGGATCGCATGGGTCGCGATCGAAAACCGTGCAACGGTACCACGAATGGACGCACGAAGCCATACGGGGAGACCGCTCCCATGGCGAACGAACGATGAAGATCCGGTGAGTCCGCACCCGCGGTCCCGGATCCGGCGCCGTCCGAGCGGGTTCCCCTCCGGTCCCACGGCCCCCGCTCTTCACGTAGCGGTTGCCGACGGGCGGCCCCGCTCCTAGTCTCCCCGGGCTCGCCGACCGCTCCACCGAGCCGAGGTCCCCATGTCCGTCCGATCCCGTTGCGTCCTGGCGATCTCCGCGCTCGCCCTCGTGCTTCCCGCGGCGTTCCCGGCCCCCGCCGCGGCCGACGCCTGGTACCGCCCTCGGATCGAGTTCGGCGCCGCCCCCACCTGGTTCGAACCGCTCGCCGACTTCGTGCGCTTCGAGCAGATCCCGGGCAGTGGAGTCCCGGAGCAGCGCACGATGGAGTACGAGAGCACGACCTTCACCTCGTTCCGAGTGGCCTTCGACCTCCATCCCGAGCTCCAGTTCGGCTGGACGCGGGCGTGGGCCTCGACCCCGCTGCGGTTCGAGATCGACGGGCAGGAGCTCGAGACCGGCGATCTGAACGATGGCCAGCCGATCGTCGTGCCCGACTTCGACCTGACCGTCGATCTGCTGACCTTCCGATGGTGGCCGGACCGCACCCGCTGGAACGGCATCGGGCCCGTGGTGCAGCTCGGCGCCGGGCGCATCGCGCAGGACCAGCAGGGCGAGTTCGGCCCGGACTCGCAGATCCGGACCTTCGACTGGAGCGACGACGACTTCGCACTGGTCGCGGGCGCCGGCCTCGAGGGCGCCTGGAAGCGCGTGAAGGCCGGGGTGGGTATCGATGTCGTCCGCTGGCGCTTCGAAGCGCCCGAGGAGGACGTCAACGGCAACCCCACGAGTGAGACGATTCCCGACGACGTCGCACTGGCCTGGATGCTGACCGGCCGGCTGTCGTTCCGGTTCTGATCGGCGGCCCGGCTCAGCGGGTCAGCACGCTCTCCGCGCGTTCGATCAGGTAGGCGTACTGCAGGGCGATCTCGCGGTAACGGTCGTACCGCCCCGACGCCCCGCCGTGGCCCGCGCTCATGTCCGTGCGCAGCAGCAGCAGGTTGTCGTCGGTCTTCGTGGTGCGCAGCTTCGCCACCCACTTCGCCGGCTCCCAGTACTGCACCTGCGAGTCGTGCAGACCCGTCATCACGAGCATGTGCGGATACTCCTGCGCTCGCACGTTGTCGTAGGGCGAGTACGACAGCATGCGCTCGAAGGCGTCCTTCTCGTGCGGGTTGCCCCACTCGTCGTATTCGCCGGTGGTCAGCGGGATGGAGTCGTCGAGCATGGTGGTGACCACGTCGACGAAGGGCACCTGGACGACCGCTCCCGCGAACAGATCGGGGCGCTCGTTCACCACGCAGCCGACCAACATGCCGCCAGCGCTGCCGCCCCAGCAGAACAGCCGGTCGGAGTCGGTGAACTCCTCGGCGATCAGGGCCTCGGCACCGTCGATGAAGTCGTGGAAGGTGTTCCACTTGTGTTCCTGCCGGCCCTGCTCGTACCAGTGCCGGCCCATTTCGCTGCCGCCACGGACGTGGGCGATCGCGAAGATCCAGCCCCGGTCGAGCAGGCTGATCCGGGCAGGCGAGAATCCGGCATCGAGCGAGATGCCGTAGGAACCGTAGCCGTACAGGACGCAGGGCGCCGATCCGTCGCGAGCCGTGTCGCGACGACGGACCAGCGAGATGGGAACCCGGGCACCGTCGCGCGCGGTCGCCCACACGCGTTCGGTGGTGTAGGCCGCGGAATCGAAGCCGCCGCCGATGGGCTGCACCTTCAGGACCCTCCGCTCACCGGTGGCCAGGTCGAACTCGAGGGTCGAGGGCGGCGTGCCCATCGAGCTGTACTGCACGCGAACACTCGGCAGGTCGGGTTCCAGGTTGATCCCCAGGCCGGCCTCGTAGACGGCGTCCTGGAACTCGAGCGCGCGCTGTTCCTGGCCGTCGTGGTCGAGCACTCGCAGGCGGCGCAGGGCGTCGCGGCGCTCGACGGCCACCATGTGGTCGCGGAACAACACCACGCCGCCGAAGAGCACGTCGTCGCGGTGCCCGACGACCTCCTCCCACGCCTGCTTGCCGTGATCGTCGACCGGCGCCCGCAACAGCCGGAAGTTGCGAGCGTTCTCGTTGCTCGTGATCCACCACCAGTCGCCGTAATGGTCCACGTCGTATTCGTGTTCGCCTTCACGGGGCAGGAACACGCTCCAGTCGTCGTGCGGACGGTCGGCGGGCAGATACCGGACCTCGCTGCGCAGGGTGGTGTCGCACACGATCAGCACGAAGCGGCGCGAGGTGGTCTTGCCCAGACTCACGTAGTAGGTCTCGTCGGTGTCGTGGAAGACGCACTCGTCGTCGGCGGGATCGGCGCCGAGCACGTGCCGGAACACCCGATCGGGACGGAGGGTCTGCGGATCCTTCCGCGTGTAGAAGATGGTGCGCCCGTCCTCGGCCCATGCGATGTCGCCGCTGGTGCCCTCGATGCGGTCGGGCAGGTCCTCGCCCGTGTCCAGGCGTCGGAAGCGGATCTCGTACAGCCGGCGACCCACGGTGTCCACGGCGTAGGCCAGCAGGTCCTGGTCGGCTCCGATGGCCCGGGCGCCCACGTCGCAGTAGTCCAGGCCCGCGGCCACGGCGTTCTCGTCGAGGACCAGGGAATCGGGACCATCGACAGCCGGTCGGCGGAAGTGGATCGGGTAGTCCTTGCCGTCCTCCGTGCGCGACAGGTACCAGTGGTCGCGGATCCTCACCGGGACCGACGTGTCGTCCTGGGGAATCCGCTCGCGGAGCTCGTGGAACAGGGCCTCCCGGAGCTCCTCGCCCGAGGCCAGCACCGAGGCGGTGTAGGCGTTCTCGGCCTCGAGGTACCGGACGACGTCGGGGTCGTCACGTCGATTCAGCCAGAACCAGTCGTCCTGACGGACGACACCGTGGTGTTCGAGCCGGTGCGGCCGGCGAGGCGCAGAGGGTGGTTGCACGGGCGAGACCTCCGGGCAGGGCGTGCAGGATCGCAGTACAGTAGCCGACGTTCGGCCGCGCGACCAGCATCGGCCCGGATCCGGCTGGATCCCGGGCCGCGGCGACGATTGACGAAGCCTCGCGCGGGGCCTATCCATTGCGGACTGCCGGTCGCGCCGCGACCGCGTCCCCGGGGGAGGCCGACGGATGATCGCGAGGAAGTCGCGCGAAGAGATCGAGACCATGCGGGAATCGTGCCGTCTGGCCGCCCGGACACTCGACCACATCGAACCGCACATCCGGCCCGGGGTGAGCACGGCCGAGATCAACCGCATCGCCCACGAGTTCATCGTGGGACACGGAGCGTATCCGTCTCCTCTGAACTACCACGGCTTCCCGAAATCGGTCTGCACCTCCCGGAACGAGGTGATCTGCCACGGAATTCCCGACGAACACGACGTGATCGAGGACGGAGACATCGTCAACGTCGACGTCACCACCTATCTGAACAAGTTCCACGGCGACACCAACCGGACCTTTCTCGCCGGAAACGTCAGCGACGAGGCGCGGGAGCTCGTCCGGGTCACGCACGAATGCCTCATGCGAAGCATCGAGGTGGTCCGGCCCGGTGCCCACCTCGGAGACATCGGCCACGCGATCCAGACCCACGCCGAGGCGCACGGGTACTCGGTGGTGCGTGACTACTGCGGCCACGGCATCGGCTACGAGTTCCACGAGGACCCGCAGGTCCTCCACTACGGCAAGCCGGGCACCGGGGTCCGTCTGGAGGAAGGGATGACCTTCACCATCGAGCCCATGATCAACATGGGCACCGACAAGTCGAAGGTCCTCGCCGACCGGTGGACGGTGATCACCGCCGACGGCAAGCTCTCCGCCCAGTTCGAACACACGATCGCCGTCACCGCCGACGGTTTCGAGATCCTCACCCTGCTCGACGACTGAGGCAGCCACTCGGATCCCTACGCGAAAGGCCCCCACCGTTGGCGGGGGCCTTTCACGTTCCCGGTTCGGCTCTCATCCGGGGAAGGTCATTCGGTCGAGGCGAGGATCTTCTGGAATCGCTCGAGCTGCTGCTGGTAGTAGCCGTCGTCGGGCGCCTCGGCGATCGCTCTCTCGATCAGGGTGACCGCATCGCGACAGTTCCCGCGTGCGTTGCAGATCTCCGCAGCGGTGTCGAGGACCTGCGCCTTCTGCTTCCCCGGCTGCGCCAGCTCGACGCCACGACGCGCGAGTTGCTCGGCTTCGGCCAGGTCGACGTCGTTCTCGAAGCACCACCAGGCGAAGGAGTTCAACTGGTCGGCGTCGTCGCGCCAGCCCTCGGGCAGGGTCGACTTCTTCGCCGCAACGGCCTGCTGGGTGTCGCCCGTGATCCGCAGGTGGCCCGCGATCTCGATCGCCGCGCGCGAGCGCGGATCGACCTCGTCGGGCCCGGCTGTCTCGAGGGCTCGGAGCGCTGCCTCGAGGAAGGGGCGTTCGAGCTCCGGACGTCCCGCGCGCTGGGCCATCGTCCCCACCATCTGCGACGTCATGACGACCAGCGCGGGATCCGCGTCGTCGGTGAGCGCGGCGCTCCGGGCATCGGCGACGAAGGCATCGAGGTCGTAGCCGGCCACACCCCGACGCAGCTTCATGAACCGCGCCTGGAGGATCTCGGCGGCGTGATCACGGGCGGAGTCGAGTTCCTCGGCCTGCTCGTACAGTGCGATCGCGGCGTCGTAGTTGCCGGTCCCCGACTCGATCGAGGCGAACTTCTCGGCCAGGGCCGCGGTGGGCCGCTCCTCGAAGGCCGCGCGCTTCGCCGCCAGGGTCCGGGTGTCGGCCATGGCTTCGTCGAGGGCCGTGAGGAAGTGCTCGGGGCCGCCGTAGCCGGCCCAACGGTCGATCAACTCCCCCTGCGCATCGACGACCACGTAGGTCGGGAAGCCGGTCACGGTGTATTTCTTCGCCAGTTCGATGCCTTCGCCCTTCTCCGCGTCGATCGACAGGAACACCGCGTCGTCGAGTGCCGCGGCCACGCCCGTCGACGCGTCGGCGAGATCGCGGTCGAAGTGCTTGCAGTACACGCACCAGTCGGTGAAGAAGTCGATCACGATCGGCACGTCGCGCTCGGCTGCGCGCTCCTGGGCCGTGGTGAAGTCGAGGGAGGTCTCGGCCGCGGTGGCAGGGGCCGCCGCGAGGACCAGACAGAGAACGAGGAACGGTCGGACGAGCATGTCGGCGCACCTTTCCGTGGAGTGCAGAGAGGCGGAGGAACCGACCCCGAGCACGGTCCGCAGCGGGGCGGAGCCTTCGCCAGGGCGGCGATCGCGCGGGGGAGGCCTCGTTCCGACGCAGGGCCGTTCGTCGGCGCGAGAAGGGCAACGCCGGTCGAGCCTACACGAATCGCCGATGGTGTGCACGATCCGGAATCGTGAACGGGCATCGACGCGCGGCGTGCTCCGAGTACACTTCCACGGCGTCCCGGTTCCCCCCGCCGGACCCGCCTGTTCTTCTCCCGACCTCAACGAGGAATCGATCGTGTTCGAACCGACTTCACAACGATGGATCGTGATCGCGCTCACACTGCTCGTCGTGGGCCTCGCGACCACCGACGCCGACGCCCGGCGGCCGCAGCCCGACGACCCGACCTCCCTCGAGCAGCGCCGGGCGGCCTGGCAGCAACACCAGCAGATGGACGAGGAGTCGCTGTTCACCGGCCTGCCGTGGCGCAACGTCGGACCGATCGTCTTCGGCGGCCGTCTCGTCGACATCGAAGTGCATCCCGACGAGCCCTACACCTTCTACGCGGCCTACGCCAGCGGCGGCCTGTGGCGCACCGAGAACAACGGACTGTCGTTCGACCCGCTGTTCGACGAGCAGTCCACCGTCATCATGGGCGACGTGGCCATCGATCCCCGGCAACCCGACGTGATCTGGGTCGGCACCGGCGAGAACAACTCGTCGCGCAGTAGCTACGGCGGACTCGGCGTGTTCCGCAGCGACGACGGCGGTGAGTCCTGGCAGTGGATGGGACTCGGCGACACCGACCGCATCGGTCGGATCCTCGTCGACCCGCGCGACTCCGACCACGTGCTCGTGGCCTCGGCCGGCCGCCTGTACACCGAGAGCGGCGACCGCGGCATCTACCTGAGCACCAACGGTGGCGACGACTGGGAGCGCGTGCTCGAGGGCGAGGGCATGACCGGCTTCATCGACCTCGTGCGCCACCCCACCGAGCCCGACGTGATCTACGCCGCGGCGTGGGACCGCCTGCGCCGACCGCACGAATTCGTCGAGGGCGGCCCCGGCAGCGGCATCTACCGCTCCGACGACAACGGCGAGACCTGGGAGCGCCTCGACGGCGGATTCCCCGAGGGCGAGAACGTCGGACGCATCGGCCTGGCCGTCAGCGCCGACTCGCCGAACACCGTCTACGCCTACCTCGACAACCAGGCCAAGCTCCCCGAGGAGGAATGGGACCTCGGCGGCGCGGCGATCACCGCCAAGCGCCTGCGCACCATGACCCGCGAGGAGTTCCTCCGGCAGGATCCCGACGAGGTCGAGCGCTTCGTCCGCACCAACGACCTACACCCGTCGATCAGCGGCGAGGACCTCACCGAGATGGTCCGCAACGGCGAGGTCACCATCGACGACCTGATCGCCTCGCTCGAGGACGCCAATGCCAGCCTGTTCGACACCGACATCGAAGGACCGCAGGTGTGGCGCAGCGACGACCGCGGCGGCTCGTGGCGCCTGATGCACGACGAGCCCATCCGCGACATGGTCTACACCTACGGCTACTACTTCGGGCAGATCCGCGTGTCGCCCCTCGACGTCGACCGCGTGTACATCCTCGGCGTGCCGATCCTGCGCAGCGACGACGGCGGTGCCACGTGGAAGGGCCTCGACGATCGCGTGATCCACGTCGACTACCAGGCCATGGTGATCGACGAGGAGCACCACGACCGCATCATGGTGGGCAACGACGGTGGCCTGGCCATGAGCTGGGACGGCGGTCTCACGTGGATCGAGGTCAATCGTAATCCCGTGGGTCAGTTCTACACCGTGCACGTCGACGACGCCGAGCCCTACAACATCTACGGCGGCACCCAGGACAACGGCACGTGGAAGGGTCCGAGCACTGCGGAGTCGGACGACCTGCACGCCTGGACCAAGATCAACGGCGGCGACGGCTTCTACGTGCAGACCGACGGCCGCGACGGCACCACCTACACCGGCTACCAGTTCGGCTACTACACGCGCATCGATCCCGACGGCAGCCGTCACCGCGTGCGGCCGCGCAACATGATCGACGAGCCGGCCCTGCGCTACAACTGGATGACCCCGATCCAGCTGTCGTCGCACAACCAGGACATCGTGTACTTCGGTGCGAACAAGCTCTTCCGCTCGATGGACAAGGGCGAGACCTGGACGGCGATCAGCGAGGACCTCACCCGCACCACGAAGACCGGCAACGTGCCCTTCGGCACCATCACCACCTTCGACGAGTCCACGCATCGCTTCGGCGAGATCTTCGTGGGCACCGACGACGGTCAGGTGTGGCGCACCCTCGACGGCGGCGTGAGCTGGACCGACATCGGCGACGGCCTGGCCGGCGACCGCTGGGTCACCCGCGTGCAGGCCAGCACCCACGACGAGGCCCGCGTGTACGCGAGCCTGAACGGCTACCGCGACGACGACATGACCGCCTACGTCTACCGCAGCGACGACCGCGGCGACTCGTGGACCTCCATCGCCGACGGCCTGCCCGCCGAACCCGTGAACGTGATCCGCGAGGATCCGCAGAACGAAGACGTCCTGTACGTCGGCACCGATCGCGGCGCCTACGTGAGCCTCGACCGCGGCGCGTCGTGGATGGCCCTCAGCGGCGGGATCCCGAACGTCCCCGTGCACGACCTGGTGGTCCAACCGCGCGAGAACGATCTCGTGGCCGGCACCCACGGCCGCAGCATGTGGGTGCTCGACGTCGAGCCGATCCAGTTGCTCGACGCCGAGCTTCGCGAGCAGCCGGTCCACCTGTACGCCCTCGAGGAGATCCAGGCCCGCCGCGGCTGGCGCGGCCGTCCGTCCACGTGGTTCCACCGCCCCGAAGAGGACGATCCCACCTACCCCGTGCGTGCCTGGTCGCGCGACGGCGGTGCGGCCACCGTCGAAATCCTCGACGCCGACGAGCGCGTGCTGCGGCGCTTCGAGGTCGACCTGCTCCGCGGCGTGAACCAGTTCGAGTGGGACCTGCGCCTCGATCCCGACCTGGCCGTCGCGGCCGAGGAGGCGCGGATCGAGGCCGAGGACGCCGCGGCCGACGAGGCGATCGAGCGCACCCTCGCCGACCGGCCGTGGTCCGAGGCCGTGCGGCTCGGCTACCCGCTGTACGTGACCGCCGGCGACTACACGCTGCGCGTGATCCACGGCGGCGAGACCGCCGAGGAGAGCCTCACCGTGAAGGCCCCACCCGAGTGGGAGCCGCGGATGACCGGACCGCTGACGCGGCCCGGCAAGCTGCACCCCTGACGATCCGGTCGATCGCGCCGGAACGACGACGAGGCGGGCCCGTCGGGTCCGCCTCGTCGGTTCGTCGTCGGGTCGCGGCCCGGGCCCCGAGTCGCGTCCCGGATCGGTCGTCGTCCGCGCGACCGGGCACCGGGGTCACGCCACGAGCCCGACGCGGAGCCGCGGACTCAGGCGGTGACCGCCTGGACGTCGAAGGCCATGCGCGCCTGTTGCAGGCGCACGAAGCGTTCGGTGTGGGCCCGGAGGCGTTCGATCTCGTCCTCGGTGCAGAACGTTTCGACCCGGTCCAGATAGGCCAGCATGTCCCACCGGTCGGCGAAGAAGGGATTCTCCTCTCCGGTCGTGCGCACGGGCAGCCGCAGCAGCATGTCCTGCAGACCTTCGTCGTGGCAGAGGATCTTGGGAGCGAGCTCGCCGCCCGACTCCACCTTCCACAGACCGATGTCGATCCCCTTGGGGACGAAGGTCCGAAGGTAGAGGGCGATCAGGCGCATCAGGCACCGGGTCTCGAGCTCGTAGGCGCGGCGGGCGGAGTCGGCCATGGCGTCCCTCCTGCGTCCCACGCTTCCAGGGTCGACCCTCGGTCCGTCGGGAGCCGACCCTCCCCGCCGCAGTGGGTGGAGCAACGGGTTCGGGCGCACACTACCCCTCGCCCCCACGACCCGACAATGAAAGCTGTGCAAAGAGCCCCGGCCCGAATCGGCCCGGGGCTCGGAGTTCACCGAAGTTCTTCAGGGGCAACCACTTGAAGACATCGTCGCCACGACACCCGGGCGCGGTCCCCACGGGCGCGCCGGCGGTCAATCCGCCCGCGCCAGCGGAGCCAGCTCCATCCGGTAGCAGATGATCTCCATGGGATCGGCATCGGCAGATCCCTCGTCGGGGCCACCCCCCATGAAGGCCTGCCGCGCCGAGATCAGATCGGTCACCACCAGCAGGTAGCCGCCCGCGAGGAACATGCCGTCGTTCACCGGATCGAACTCGCCCTGCATGCTCACCTGGCGCTCGAAGCGACCCTGCGCGTCGAAGACGTCGAAGGTGGCGAGCCTGCCCTCGGGCCGATCGTAGGTGCCGCGGCTGGTGCGCACCCAGATCGTACCGTCCTCGCGCGCGTGCACCGATTCGATCGGGTTCCAGTTCGGTTCGATGTCGTACTCGGGATCCTGGACCCAGCGTCGGATCATCGCACCCCAGCGATTCTCGATCCGCTCGATCGCCGCGTCGTCGCGCGCGTGCGGGGCGTACTCGCGTCGGATCACGTGACGCGGCGTCCCGTCGTCGTTCCAGACGTCGATCCGGTACTCCGTGAACGACGTCCGCGCGGCCACCGTCCCCTCGCGCGAGGCCGACCACGCGCGCTCGAAGCTGTTCCAGTCGGTCTCGACCAGCCGCTGGTCGTTGAACTGCATGGCCGAGGTCGAGTGGACCAGGTCCGCGACCTCCCCGCCCGACGGGTCGAAGATGCCCAGGCGCGTGGTGCGCCGGAACTCGCCCGCCTCGCGATCGGGATTGCTCACGCTGTAGACCATGGCCACGTTGCCCCCGACGGTGGTCGCGGCACTCAACCCCGGGAAGCCCTCTCCGCGCGCGGTGATCTCGAAGTTACCGGCCGGAAGCCCGTCGCGCGTCAGCAGCACCATCTTGCTCGGCCAGGCCTGGATCACACTCACCGTGCCGTCGGGCATGAGGTTCAGATCACTCGGCCGACGGAACTCGCCCGGACCCTCGCCCTCGCGGCCGATGGTCCGCAGGTAGGTGCCGGACTGGTCGAAGATCCGCACCTCCGACAACTGCCCGTCGAGCACGTAGACGTCGTTCTGGTCGTCGACCACGATGTCGCTGATCACTCCGAAGAACTCTTCGGGAGCGTCACTGTACCCGCCGAGACGCCACATTTCGGTGAGCGGGATCTCGGTGGGCGGCAGGATCGGATCGGCGGGGTTCCGGACGTGGGCGACGCCGTCGACGTCGACCTCGTCTCCCGTCCAGGACTCGGCGAGAGCGGCTGGGGACAGGAACAGGGCCAGGGCGGTGGCCCCGAGGATGATCGGACGCATACGAAGGCCTCTCGGCTGGGGACGACCAGTGCGGGCGATACGGGGGGTTCGTCCCCCGGCCGCGCGCGGATGCGCGGCCCTTGCCCTCAGCGCACGACGAAGGCCCCGCGCAGGTCGCCGACCTCGAAGCCGGTGGCCCGGTCCTGCGGGTAGAGTTCGTCCAGCCGTCCCTTCAGTTCCGGCTCGAGCGTGGACTCCGGCCCGTGACAGTTCAGGCACAGCGCCGTGCCGATCCGGATCGCCCGCATGTAGGTGCGTTCGCCGTCGCGGGTGAAGACCGTGTCCTGCATCGCCGGCCGGGCCTCGAAGGCTTCCAGGACGGAGGCTTCGACGTCGGAGGGGGCGTTGGCCGGATTGCGGTTGTTCCTCGACACCCGGGCCACGTCGAGTTCGGTCTGCGTTCCGACTTCGCGGGCGATCTCCGGGGCGCGCGTGTGGCAGACCTCGATGGCCGCCACCGGACCGCCTTCCTGCATCGCCGCACTCAGCTCCTTCTTCAGGGCCACCTGCAGGCGATTCGTGGCGGCCTTCGCGTCGGCGGCGAAGTCCTCGGCACCGGCCTGCTGCGCCGAGCCCTCCGGGCGGTCACCCCGGGCCTCACCGCCGCCTCCACCGCAACCAGCCGCCACGAGAACCAGGGCCACCGCCATGCCGGCGGCGGAAAGGAGGGATCGCTGGAATCGCTGGATCATGATCGTCCTCCGCCGATGGGAGTCGAGAGATCCGGTCAGTCGACCACATTCCGCCGGAAAGAGAAAGGGGTGCGGTCCCGACCCTCGTCGTCCCCCTCGCGCTGGGCTTCCGAGGACGGACCCGCACCCCGACGGACAACGACGGCGGGATCCGTCCGGGTTCCCGGACGGCGAACTTCCGGTCACATTTTTTTCGGGGAACACCGCGGGCCTTTGCCGTGATGCTGGGATTCCGGATCGCACATGTCTTCCCCGAGCTCGCCGGACCCTGCCGCCCATGCTCTACGATCGTCTCGAACAGATCTGGCACGCCGACCCGACGCGCCGCGGCATCGCGTGGCTACTGGTCGTCGTCTTCCTCGGCGGGCTCGCGCTGATCGAGATCGAGCGTCAGGGCCTCAACCCGTGGCCAGGGCACCTCCCCACGAATCACTTCTACGCCGTCGGCTGGGCGCTCACGCTGCTGCTGGCCGTCGAGGTCCTCGACCTGGTGTTCTCGCTGTCGGGTTCGGTGAGCCTGTCGGCCGGCAAGCAGCTCGAGATCTTCTCGCTGGTGCTGCTCCGCAAGAGCTTCAGCGAACTGAAGGAGATGCCCGAGCCGGTGGTGGTCGAAACCTTCAGCGAGCCGATCCGTCACATGGCGGCCGATGCGGCCGGTGCCCTGGTGATCTTCGCTCTCGTCGGCGTCTACTACGCCATGCAGCGCCACATTCCCATCAGCGAGGACGAGTCCGAGAAGCAGGGCTTCGTCACCATGAAGAAACGGATCGCACTGGTCCTTCTGGTGGCCTTCGCCGGGCTGGGGATCCTCGAAATCGCGCGCGCCGCCACGGGGCGTACCGGCGGAGAGGGCTTCTTCGAGGTCTTCTACACGCTGCTGATCTTCGTCGACGTGCTGATCGCACTCGTCTCGATCCGCTACTCCACCGCCTACCACGTGGTGTTCCGCTACTTCGGGCTGGCGGTGGTCACCATGTTCATCCGTCTGGCGCTCGCGTCGCCGAGCTACCTGAACGCGCTGCTCGGCATCGGCGCTGCCGCCTACGCGGTGGCCCTGACCTACGCCGTGAACCGCGTGGTCAACCGCGTGCCGAATCGGGCACTGAAGCGTCCGATCCCATGAGCACGAAGGGCGCCCAGTAGTAGGGGTGCGCGGTCTCACGCTCGGACCACAGGGTGGCGCGAGCGCGGTTGAGCGCCTGGTCGACGGGGCGGCCACGGCGCAGCAACTCTTCGTAGAAGCGGGCCATGAGCCGGCCGGTCGAGGCGTCGGCCACCGGCCACAGGCTGGCCACCACCCGCCGCGCGCCGGCGGCGAGGAAGGCCCGCGTGAGACCCACGGTCCCTTCGCCGCGTTCCAGCTTGCCGCGGCCGGTGTCGCAGGCGCTCAGGACCACCAGCTCGGTGTCGAGCGGCAGGGCCATGATCTCGAGCGTGTACAGGTAACCGTCGTCGGTCCCGGTGCGATCGCGGGCGAGCGCGACGCTGGTCAGGGTGGGTTCCTCCCGGTCGACCAGACCGTGGGTGGCGAGGTGGACGATCGACGGACGATCCGATTCCAGGCGACGGCGCAGGGCGGTCTCGGTCGCCTCGGCCCCGACCAGACCGATCGTCTCGTCCCGACGCAGGCGTTGCAGCATCTCGATCTCGCGGCGCGACTGTGGCAACGGAGGCAGGACGTCGTCGGTGCCGACGCGGGAGGAGAGCGATTCGAAGTCGGGATCGGCCAGGGCCAGCACGGTCGCGGTGGCCGCCGCCGCTCCCTGGTCGCGCAGCTGCAGCAGGAGCGTGGCCGACGGCGCATAGCCGATCGAGACCTCGCGTGCGAGGTAGCGCGCGTCCTGCCAGTCGGGGCGCTCACCGGCGGGCTCGGTGAGCAGCAGCTCGAAGGGCAGCTCGAAGAGGATCCCGTCGGGCACGATCCACAGCCGCTCGCGGTCTGCGAACCGGGCCGCCACCGGTGCCACCAGCTCTCGGTACAGGGCGTGTGCTTCGGAGGCCAGGGCGCGATCGCCGAACCCGGGGGCCTGCAGGGCGTCGCGCAGGGCCACGATCCGCGCCTGGAGCTGGTCCCGCGGGGGCAGGACGTGCAGGGAATGACCCTCGGCATCGATCGCCCAGAGGTACGAGGCGTCGTCCCCGACGGCGTAGACGAGCGCGGCGGTCTCGTCGTCGAGCCGGGCGGACAGGTCGGACGGACCGGCCAGTGTCCCACCCGCCTGCAACCAGGGTGCGGTGTCGGCGAGCCGGGCGTCGAAGTGACGCGCTAGGCGTTCCTGCAGACGCTCACGCCGGGCGACGTCGGCGGAGTCGGCGCGGTCGAGGGCGTAGAGTGAATCGAGCAGGGCGGCGATGGCCGGATCACCGTCGGCCTCGAACGAGCGGGTCACCAGCTCCAGCAGACCGCGCGCACGCGCCCGCTCGGACGTCCGGAAGGCCAGCTCCGACCATTGCCGGCGGTCCCTGCGTTCGGCCTGCCGCGCGTAGAAGTGCACCACTTCCTCGTACACGGCGCTCCGCTGCTCGACCAGGTACCCGGTGCGCAACGCGCCGCCGCCCGCGGCCGCACGATGTCGCTCGAGGGCCTCGAAGGCCGCCTCGTAGTAGGTCCGCGCACTGTCGGGCGCCAGGGTCTCGAACGAGTCCCCGATCCCGGTCAGCGGGATCCACTCGAGCTCGGCGCGACCGTTGCGCAGCAGCGAAGCGCGAACCGAGCGCAGCTCCTCGCGCGCCGCGCCATAATGCCCCATCGAGGTGAGCGCGTTGCCGCGCGTCGCCCGCAGGGGCGTGGTCAGGTCGGCCTCGACGTCCGGGTGGCGGTCGAGCGTGGAGCCCGTCAGGTCCAGGGCTTCTCCGAAGCGTCCGAGTGCGACCAGCGCATCCGCCGCCACGCGAGCGGCGGTCAGCTCGTGGAGGGCGGCATCCGCCTCGCGCGCCAGCTCCAGGGCGCGCCGTGCCGTGTCGAGCGCGCCCTCGTGATCGCCGGCCGTCGCACGGGCGAGGGCGAGGTTCGTGCGGGCGATCGCCACGAACTCCGGAACGTCGAGCTGCAGTGCGAGGTCGCGAGCGGCCGCGAGCTCCTCGGCCGCGCGGTCGAGATCACCGAGGGCGAGCAGGGCCTGTCCGCGCTCGGTGCTCAGGCGGAAGGAAAACTGGGGGTCGATCTCGTCGCCGGCCAGTGCCTCGACCCGTGCGATCTCGTCGATCGATTCCCTCAGGCGCCCCTGTTCGCGCAGAGCGCCGGCCAGGTCCAGACGGATGCCCGCCTCGAACTCGGGGGCCGCATCGATCAGCTCCAGGGCCTGGCGCAGGGACTGCGCCGCGTCACCCGTGCGCTGCATGTTCCGGTACAGCGCTCCCACCGCGTGCAGGGCCTCGAGACGACGCCGGTCGTTCCCGCTGGCCTCGAGCACCGGAACGGCCTCTTCCAGCAGTCGGCGGGCCTCGACCAGACGTCCCAGCGCCTGCTCGCAGTTCGACGCGTAGGTCAACGACGTCGCCAGGCCCACCCGATCGCCGGTGCGCGTGCGCACTTCGATCGCACGGCGATACCAGCGCAGGGCCTCCTCGAATTCGTTCTGTTGGAAGTGGACCGACCCCAGGCCGTTGAGCGTGCGGCCCTCGAGGATCCGATCGTCGATCGCGCGCCGCGCCTCGAGCGCACGCTCGTAGGCCGACTCCACGGCCGCCCAGTCGCCGGCGTACCAGTGGGCGACACCCTGTGTCCCCAGGTTGATCGCCACCGCCCGGCGATCGCCGATGGACTCGTAGAGGGACCGTGCCTCGCGCAGCAGTTCGACGTCGCGGGCGGGATCGCCCGCCTGCCGGGCCTCGGCCGCCCGGGCCTCGAGCTGCGCAGCGCGATGCTTCGTCGCGCGGTCGGTATCGCTGCGGTCGCGGTGGGCCGCCACCAGCTGCCCCGGAACGCGCGACCCTCCGTTGCCCATGTGGAGCCCCGCCAGGCGCGCCGCGAGCTCGACGTTCTCGGCCGCCCCTTCCGGGTCCTCCCCTTCGATCTCGAAGGCGATGTCGAGGAGCTGGCCGACCGCCGCCCCCACGAGCACCGAATTCTCGGCCACCGCGTCGCGCAGCTCCGACGGATCGTCGAGCCCGGCGAGCGAATCCGACTGCACGAGAAAACGCACGACCGGGTCCGCCCCCGCTTCGCGAACAAAAAGCGAGCAGAAGATCAAGAAAACGAAAAGGAACGAGGAGCGGAAACTCTGCATGATGGCTCGGAACTCCGGGACACGGCGGATCGGGGCGGACGACTCCGTGAAGGGCAGGGCGAGATCCAGTACGTCACCAGGACGGATCACCGTCAAGAATCTTCCCGCTCGATTTCTGGACTTGCTAGACTGTGATCTCTGCGCCCGGAACCGGCAGGTCCGCCGGCTCGCCCCCGACTCGGACACTCCAAACGACCCGAACAGGAGTCATTGCCCATGTGCGCCCGTCTGCTCCGCGGTCTCGTCCTGCTCACGGCGATCGGTCTCTTCGCCGTGCCGCACGACGCCCACGCCACCCAGGTCCTCGCCCTCGATCTCGACGAGCTCGGCCGCGAATCGCGGCTCGTCGTCGAGGGCCGCGTCGTCGATCAGCGTGCGTTCTGGAACGAACGCCACACCCACATCCTCACCGCCGTCGACGTCGAGGTCGACCGTGCCCACAAGGGTGACGCCCCGCGCCGGCTGACGGTGGTCCAGGCGGGGGGCGAACTCGACGGCGTGCGCATGACGGTGCACGGCATCACCCGGTGGCGCCAGGGCGAGCGCGTGCTGCTCTTCCTCGAGCCGGCCTTCGACCGGTCGTACCGCGTGGCCGGCTT
Organism: Candidatus Krumholzibacteriia bacterium; assembly: GCA_035268685.1. Lineage (NCBI taxonomy): Bacteria > Candidatus Krumholzibacteriota > Candidatus Krumholzibacteriia > Candidatus Krumholzibacteriia bacterium. The sequence goes on from DATFKK010000092.1 coordinate 29,073, forward strand.
CTCGCAGGGCAAGTTCGACCTGCGCACCGATCCCGAGACGGGCGAGACGGTGGCCGTGCGGCCCGCGCTCGGCGTCGAGACCATCGGCACGGCGGCCGACACCGATCGCGCCCTGCGGCTGCCGCTGCGCCGCGTGCTCGAACGCGCCGAACTGAACGTGCGGGAGGAGCGGTGATGATGAACAAGCTCCTGCTGCTCACCGCGCTCCTGCTGCTGCCCACCACCGCCTTCGCCCAGGTCGACACCGACGGCGACGGCGTGCCCGACGTCGACGACGACTGCCCCGCCGACGACGCCAGCTTCTTCGACGGCGACGGTGACGGTTGCATCGATCCCTTCGCCCACGCCCGTCACGTCGAGTTCCTCGATCCCGCCGATCTGCCGCTGGAGTACGTGATCCACGAGGACGGCGCGCCGAACATCGCCGACGACACCACGCCCTTCGCGCCGGGCGCCGACCTGCAGGCGGTGCAGGACGGGTTCGCCGTGTGGGACGGCGTGGCCGACGCCACGCTGTCGTCGAGCTATCTCGGCACCACGACCGAGCGCAACGCCGACGGCATGGACGGCATCAACCACGTGACCTTCCGCGACGAGGACTTCCTGGCGTTGTTCGGCAACGCGGTGATCGCGGTGGGCATCACCACGTCGTTCACCGAGCCGACCGAGTTCCAGGGCGCGACCGTCCGACCGGGCCGGATCGTCGACGCCGACATGCTGTTCAATCCGAACCGCACCTTCAGTGCGGGCACGTCGGACTCGGCGGTGGAGATCGTCGCGGTCGCCACGCACGAGGCCGGGCATCTGTTCGGTCTGAACCACAGCGCCCTGCCCGACGCGACCATGTTCCCGGCGCTGCCGGCCGGCTTCGACGCCACCACGCTCGAGATCGACGACGAGGTCCTGGCGTACATGTCGTACCCCGACCCCGCGTCGGTGGCGAACGCGACGCAGATGTCCGGGCTGGTGACCGACGGCACCGCGGGCATTGCCGGCGCGGCCGTCTTCGCGCTGCCGGCCGGCACCGACACGCCGGTGGCCGTACAGTTCACGCTCCCCGACGGATCGTGGACCCTCGCGGGCCTACCGCCGGGCGACTACGACGTGTTCGTGGCGCCGCTCGACGGCGGCGACGCCGTCTCGGGCGTCGTTCCGGGTTACGTCAACGATCTCGTGAACGACACCGCGCAGACCCTCTTCCTGTCGGAGTTCCACAGCACGCCCGAGTCGCTCGACGACGACCGCGATGCGCGCACCTCGATCACCCTCGCGCCCGGCGCGCCGGTGACCGGGGTGGACGTCGTGACCAATTCCGACCTCGATGCCCCCGTCGTGCTCACGAGCACACCGACCAACGGCACCGAGGACTACGCCGACGACGGGGTGATCCTCGTGCAGTTCTCCGAGCCGATCGACTTCGACACCCTCGCCGGGGGCGGAACCGATCGCATCCGGCTCGAGCGGCAGGACACCGGCGGTCCGGTGGCCCTGCAGGGCCAGGTGGTCGGCGTGGGCGACCAGGACGTCGTGGCCTTCAATCCGGCGGTGCCGCTGCAGTTCGGGGCGACGCACACGCTCACCATCGAACCCGGCGTGACCGACCTCTTCGGCAATCCGTTGGCGAGCACCTTCACCGCCGAGTTCACGGTCGAGCCGGCACCCCCGCTCGAACTCACGTCGATCGCACCGCAGCTGATCATCCCCGAAACGGTGGTCGTGATCAGCGGGCAGGGCTTCGACACGGCCGACCCGAGCTCGAACGTGGTGTCCTTCGACGGAATCACGGTTCCCGCGAGCCAGGCCACGACGACGAACCTGGTGGCCACCGTGCCCGAGGGCGTTCCCCTGGGTGCGTTCCCGGTGAGCGTCAGCAACTCGCAGGGCGCCGCTCCGGCCCCGCTGTCGGTCGAGGGCGTGACCACCACCGACGTGGCCCGCGCCACCCCGATCGCCGACATCGCCCTCGACGGCCGGCCCAACGACCTGGCCGTCCTCCCCGACGCCGACTGGACCCTGGCCGCCACCGACTTCGGTCTGGAAGCCGTGGTGACCGAGGGCAGCAGTGCGGCCTTCGGCAACGTCCTGCGCCGCGCCTTCGCCGGCGGACTCGACGGCGTGGCCGTGGCCCCGGACGGCACCCGCGCCTACGCGGTGACCGCGACGACCGGCACGCTGCACGTCATCGACGTCGACGACGGCGGGGACACCAGCATCCCGTCGTCGACCTTCGGCACGGGCCTGGCCACCCTCGCGACCGGCGCCACACCCCTCGGCGTGGCCGTCACCCCCGACGGACGCGAGGCCTGGGTCCCCACCGCCGAGGGCGTGGTGCAGATCTGGGACCTCGATGCCACCCGGCCCGAGACCTTCTTCGAACAGATCGGCGAGGTCTCTCCCGTCGGTGCCGGCCTCGAACCGACGATCGCCTTCTCGCGGGACGCCACACGTGCCTACCTGCTGACCGACGACGCGCTCGAGATCGTCGAGACGGCGGCTCCCGGAACACCCGACGTCGTGTCGATCCCCGCCGGTCCGGTGGGCGTGGTCGAGGCACCGCAGGGCAACGTGGTCTACGTGAGTGATCTCGACGGTCAGATCAGTGTGATCCCGGTGGGCGCGAGCACGCCCAGCCAGGTGATCGACACGTCGGCCTCGCTGCGCGGCATCGCGGTGAGCCCGACCGGCGGACTGGCCTACGCGGCCGACCGTCGCGACGAAGAGGTCACCGTGGTCGACCTTCGCGAGAGCGAGCCGACCTTCCGGACGGTGTTGGCCGACTTCGCGGTGAGCGAGGATCCGATCGACGTCGTGGTCTCCCCCGACGGCCAGCGCGTGTTCACCATCAGCGAAGGCGCGCAGACGCTCGGGCTGTACGGGATCGGGTTCGGCCCCGTGATCGAACGGATCTTCCCGCCCTTCGTCCGGCCCGGCGACCTGATCACCATGGGCGGACGCAGCTTCGCCGTGTGGGACACGACGCTCGTCTTCCCGTCCGGCTACAGCGAGGTCGACTTCGACGGAACCGTGGTCGGCTTGAACGGGGCGAACCCGAATGCGGTGAGCGCCACCACCGACCAGCTCTGGGCGCGCGTGCCGGCGGCCTACGACGGCGGTCCGATCCGGGTGGTCTCGCTGCAGCCCCCGATCACGCGCGCGGTGGACCCGCAGCCGGATCTGCAGTTCTCCAATCCGGCCTTCGTGAACGTGTGGACGGAGGACCAGCTCGACCGGACCCGGTTCACGCCGATCGGGGGACCCTCGGTCCCGATCGTCGACCCGACACAGGCATCGGTGAATCCCGCCCCGCTGATGCACCCGCAGGGCGACTACCTCCTGGTGGACGACGGCACCACGGCCTACGCCGTGGACGTCCGCGAGGACAGCCCCACCTTCCTGCAGGTGATCGACAGCTTCCCGATGGGCGCCTTCGACCCCAACTCGCGCGACGGCAACTTCGGAGCGACCCGCGCCTTCACGCCCGACGGCACGAAGATCTACACGCACAATCGCAAGGTGCTGAACTACTACGACGCCCGGATCGACAGCCCGACCTTCGGGCAGCGCCTCGGCGTGGTCGACCTGAGCGCCATCGACGTCAGCGACGGCATCTTCCAGTTCGACAGTCTTCGTTCGCTGGCGATCTCCCCCGACGGGAACACGCTGGTGGTCGGCGTGAGCCTGCGCGAGGGACTGGGCGTGGTCTCGCTCGTCGGTCAGACGGCGAACGAGGCCATCGCCTTCATCCCGACGAACAGCGGCAGTGCGTCGTGGGACATCGAGTTCCACCCGAACGGGCGCTGGTTCTACTTCGTCGAACCCCAGGACGGTGGCTTCGAGGTGATCGATCTCGATCCCTTCTCGCCGAACTTCGCGACGTCGGTGGTCGGGTTCCCGGGCGTCGGTGGCGAGAACGTCCAGGACGTCGCCTTCCGCAAGGACGGCCGCGGCGTATGGGCGCTGACCCGCGACGGCGGCCTCGGCGGCCAGTGGAACCTCTGGCTCGGCGAGTTCACCGACAGCCCGGCCGACGTGTCCTTCTCGACGAGTCAGGTGGTCGAGGTCGCCAGTCCCACCGGACGCGCGCAACTCGAACTCCACCCGAACGGCCGCCGTGCGGCCGTGATCATTCCCGAGCGCCGCGTCGCCTATCTCGATCTGGAACCGAGCTTCGAGGCCGGCAACCCCGACCTGTTCCGCAACAACTTCGGCATCACCTCGCTCGGCCTGTTCTCGTTCTCGGGAGTGTGGGCGCCCGACGGCGATCGCTTCTACGGCGTGGAACAGACCGACTCGGTGGTGCGCAGCTTCGACTACAGCCTCGGCGGCGTGGCCATCGGCACGGTGGTGCTCTCGGGCGACGACCAGGTCGGCGTGGCCGGGGAACGGCTGCCCGCTCCGGTGCGCGTGCTCGTCGTCGACGAGGGTGGCGGCGGCGTGCCCGAGGTGCCGGTCCGCGTGCTCGTCGACGGCGGTGGCACCGTCGACGGCGGCCAGACCGATCGCTACTACGTGTCCGACGAGAACGGCGAGATCGCGATCGACTGGACCCTCGG
>DATFKK010000093.1 GCA_035268685.1 Candidatus Krumholzibacteriia bacterium
CTGAACCTCCTGGGCTGGAGCACGGGAGAGTCGAAGGGCTATGTGTACCTCGCCCGCGAAGCCGACCGTCCGCGTTTCCTCCGGAACGTGAAGACCTTCCTGCCCGTCGACAGCGGGCTCCTCTCGACCGATCCGCAGGTCCAGCAGGGCCGGTGCGACGCGATCGCCGGGATCGAGGCCCTGCTCGACGGCGGCATCTTCGCCGACGACACCGGGGTGCTGGCACGGACCGCTGCCGGTCTCGCCGCGCAGGATCCGGACGGGGTCTCGCCCCTCGGCTTCGCGCCGCTGACCAACCTGCAGACGCTGCTGCTCGCCCAGTCGCAGACGGGGACGGTCTTCGGCACCGACCCGGCCTCGTTCCACCTCTTCGCCGGGACCTTCGACGCGACCGGTCTGCCCGACGGGTTCCGGTACGTCCCCGTGTCGACGGGAATCGAGTTCTACGCGTCGTGGGCTCCCTACGAGCCGTGGCTCACGAAACGCGACATCGCCCAGTACGACTGCCCGACGGTGGCGCCGGTGCTGCCGGCGGACTTCGGCGCGATCGAGGTGCCGATCCTGTACGTGGGTGCCGGTGGGGGCAACGGTGCGGTCGGCGAGGACCTGCAGGGCTTCGTCGGCAGTGACGACTTCCGCTCCCTGATCGTGTCGACCGACGCGAACCCCTTCCTCGACTTCGGGCACGCCGACCTGTTCAAGGCCGAGGACGCACGCGCGCTGTTCTGGCAGCCGGTTCTCGACTGGATCGAGGAGCACGCGGGACGTGGCGGTCGGGGTGGACGGGGTGCGCTGGCGACGCGCTGATCGTCCGATCGCTCGCGATGCTCGGAGTGGCGGCCCCGTCGCATGGACGGGGTCACCACGTCTTCCGGACACGAAGAAGGGCCGTCGCGGCTCCCGACCCGACGGCCCCGGGCGCGCACGATCCCCCGTCGCGGACATGACGTCCACGCGGTACCGGGACCAGGCACCCTTCGAGAGTACAGACGCACTTCGAGCCTGGACCGAACGCGGGCAGTACCGATTCATCCACCGGTGGACGTGTGAACGCACGAGTCGCTGGTACGGGGAGGGGCTGCCGGCGAGCAGCCCCTCTCTCTTGCACCGGCAGCGCGGCCGTGTTACGTCATCCGTAATCGGAATCCGTAACACGAGCCGAGGGTGCGCCGTGGACCCCGCCATCGTCCGCGAGATCCTGAGCAGCCTGTGGCGGATCCACATCCTCCACCACGCCGGCGAGCGCCCGGTGGTGGGTCACTGGATGCTCCGAGAACTGCGCGCGCACGGCTACGAGGTCAGCCCCGGCACGCTCTACCCCATGCTGCACCGCATGGAGGAGCGGGGCTGGCTGGAGTCCGAAGCCCAGGGAACCGGCAGCCGCGCGCCGCGGGCGTACTCGCTCACGCCGAAGGGCGCCGAGGTGCTGGCCACCGTCCGCGAGGCCCTGCACGAGTTGACGGCGGAACTCGACGGAACGGATTCCCGGCCTGCGCGGTGAACGGGTCGCACGAAAGGACCATCCATGAACGGCGCCGCTCCCGGCGAGGGATCCACGCCCCCTTCGCTCGCCCGCGTCGTCGGGCTATGGGGCGCGGTGTGGATGGGCCTGGGGTCCATTCTCGGGACCGGGGTCTTCGTCAGTCTGGGCATCGCCACCGGCGTGGTCGGGTCGGGGGTCGTGCTCGCCGTGGCGCTGGCCGCGCTGGTGGCCACGGCGAACGGGCTGTCGAGCGCGCAGCTCGCGGCGGCGCATCCGGTGAGCGGAGGGACCTACGAGTACGGGCATCGGCTCGTGCACCCGGTGGCGGGCTTCACGGCGGGGTGGATGTTCCTCGCCGCCAAGAGCGCGTCGGCGGCCACGGCCGCGCTGGGCTGCGCCGGTTACCTGCTGCACACGCTGGGACTGCCCGACACCGCAGGCGTGCGGGTCGTGGTCGGACTCGGGATCGTGCTCGTACTCACCGCCCTGATCGCCGGCGGCTTGCGGCGATCGAACCACGTGAACATCACGATCGTCACGCTCACGCTGGTCGCGCTGGCCTCGTTCGTGGTCTTCGGTTGGCTCGACGTCGCCGACGGCGGGTCCGCCCTGGCCTGGCCGGCGGTGGCGGACGCCCTGAACTCACCGGCGACCCTGCTGCAGGCGACCGCGCTCCTGTTCGTGGCCTACACCGGCTACGGGCGCATCGCCACGCTCGGCGAGGAGGTGCGCCGGCCGGACCGGACCATCCCGCGCGCCATCATCGTCACCCTCACGCTGTCGATGCTCCTGTACGTGTCGGTGGCCGCGACGGCCATCGCCGTGGTGGGTCCGGAGGTCTTCGCGGCCTCGACGCGCGAAGCGGCGGCGCCGCTCGAGGTGGTGGCCCGCTCCTTCGAGCAGCGGTGGGTGGCGATCCTGGTCGCGGTCGGCGCCGTGACGGCCATGGCGGGCGTGCTGCTGAACCTCCTGCTCGGCCTGTCGCGGGTGCTGCTCGCCATGGCACGACGGCGCGAGATGCCGTCGGCGCTCGACCGGGTGAGCGAGAGGACGAGCAGTCCCACCCGCGCGGTGTGGACGATCGGTGCGCTGATCGGTGCGCTGGTCCTGCTCGGCGACATCCGCACGACCTGGTCGTTCAGCGCCTTCACCGTGCTGGTCTACTACGGGCTCACGAACCTCGCGGCGCTCCGTCTGCCGCCCGAGGCGCGACGGTTCCCGCGGTGGATCGCCGTGAGCGGCCTGATCGCCTGCTTCGGCCTGGCGTTCTTCGTCGAGGTGACGGTGTGGCTGGCCGGAATCGGACTGATCGTGGTCGGGCTGGTGTGGAGGAATCGCGCCCTGGCGCGCTGAGCGGGTGGCGACGCCCTCGCTGTTGCGCGGACGTCGCGGCGCAGCGGGTCGGTGACACGCCGCGCGCGACGTCGTCCTGGCCCGCCGATCAGGTCATGTGGCGGCGCATGGTCCGCTTCAGGCGATGGATCTTGCGGCGGGCCTGCTTCAGCGCGGCGGAATCGCTGGCCTCGAGGGCCGCGTCGCGCTGCTGCTTGAGCTCCTTGATCTTCGACTTGATCGTCTTCTTGTCGATCCCGACCACCTCGTGGTGGACGGTCTCCTCGATCCCCAGCGCCTCGCTCAGGGCGTGGATCAGGTCGTCCTTGCGCATCTGCGAGTGCCCGACGACGGCCGGGTGGTCGATGCCCGAGGCGATCTCGCGCAGCTCGGCGACGGTCTTGCTCTTGAGGTCCTCATAGGTGATGTCGGCCATGTCTCCTCCGTGGTCGCGGAATCCGCGGCGTACGGCCCGCGGATGCTCTGAACAGGGTGGATTCGGAATCAGGCAGTCTATCACGGGCTCGATGGCCCGCGAACGCTCGTCTCAGCGCCAGTCGGGCAGCTCGTCGAGCGTCGGGCCGTCGACGACCGGATTCTCGAGCCGGCCCACGCCCTCGATCTCCACGCGCACCCTCTGGCCGGCCTCGAGCGGGCCGACACCTTCGGGCGTGCCGGTCAGCACCAGGTCGCCGGGCTCGAGCGTGAACACGCGCGAGATGTAGGCGAGGCAGGCGTCCACGGGGAACAGCATGTTCCGGCACGCGCCGTCCTGGCGGACTTCGTCGTCGACGAGCACGCGCACGGTCAGGTCCTCGATCGGCGGCGCGGCCTCGACGCGCACGATCTCGGGGCCGACGGGGCAGAAGGTGTCGAAGCCCTTGCCGCGGGCCCAGTTCTTGTCGCCGCGCTGCAGGTCGCGGGCGGTGACGTCGTTGGCCGGGACCAGGCCCCAGATCGCGCCGGCGGCCTCGCGGCGCGAGGCGGCGTGCAGTGGCCGGCCCACGACCACGCCCAGTTCGCCCTCGTGGTGTACCAGTTCGCTGAACGCACGCGGACGCACGATCGCCGCGCCCTCGGGAATCAGCGACGACGGCGGTTTCAGGAACAGGACCGGTTCGCCCTCGATCTCGTTGCCCAGCTCGCGGGCGTGGGCGGCGTAGTTGCGGCCGATGCACACGATCTTGCCCGGTCCCACGCAGGCGGCGCGGGGCAGATCGGGGTCGAGCAGGTCGCCCACCGTGCAGCGCCCGAAGACGTCGTCCACCGAGCGGATCTCGCCGCCCACGGCGGTGGCCCACACCGGTCCGGCGATGGGATCGACCACCCGGAACAGGCGCTGCGCGTGCATGGTGTCTTCCTTTCGTGGGATTGATCGTCCTTCGGGCCATTGCTAGAGTTCCGCGGACCCGATTCGTGGAGGACATTCGTGGCCGGTCGCTACCGTGGCAACCATCTCGCCCTGCACGAGGAGATCGTGCTCCTCGCCCTCGAAGATCGCAAGGGCACGTTCCAGTGGTCCATGCCCTCACCCGTGCTCGGCGGGGCGATCTTCGCCGACCTGCTCGTGAACGAGCGGGTCGAGATCCCCGACACCGACGAGAAGGATCCCCTGATCGACGTGGTCGACGACGAGCCGCTGGGCAATCCCGTGCTCGACGAGGCCCTCGAGCGCGTGGCCACCGCGAAACGGCGTGCCCGGCTCACGCACTGGGTCTCGCGTTTCGGCAACAAGCGGGGGGTTCCGCACGAGATCGCGCGTGAGCTGTGCCGGCGCGGGATCCTGCGCGAGGACGAGCAGTCCGTACTGTTCTTCTTCCGGCGTAGGGTGTTCCCCGAGGTGAATCCGGTGCCCGAACGCCGATTGAAGGCCCGGCTGGAGAAGGCCATCTTCGGGGAAGGAACCGTGGACGAGAACACGGCGGTGCTGATCGCCCTGGCGAACACGGCCGACGTCCTGAAACACGCCTTCGAGTCGCAGCGGCTGAAGCGGCGCAAGAAGCGCGTCGAGCGGATCACCGAGGACCAGCCCGTCGGGAAGGCGGCCAAGCAACTCGTCGACGCCGCAGTCGTCGCCCTGCTGACGACGGTGACCACGACCTCGATCGTGACCTCGTCCTGAGCCCGCGGATTGTCCCGGGCCGCCGGTTCCCGCCCCCGAGCCGGGGAGGACTTCCATGGCCCACGGCACGATCCGCATCGGCACCTCCGGGTGGAACTACGACCACTGGATCGGTCCGTTCTATCCCGACGGTCTTCCGAAGAAGCAGTGGCTGCACTTCTACGCCGACCGCTTCCATTCGGTCGAGGTGAACAACTCCTTCT
>DATFKK010000094.1 GCA_035268685.1 Candidatus Krumholzibacteriia bacterium
AACGTCCTACGGGCACTTTCCCCGTGCATCGCTCCCGGAGGGCCACTACACTGCCGCTACCCGGCGTCGGACGGCATGCGGGAGCGGATGGGTCCTGGTGGGCCCCGGGGACTTCAAATCCTGCGGTCGGGCGTTCGCGTCCGAGGTGGGTTCGATTCCCACACGTTCCCGCCACCCACGAACCGAGGCTCGCGGCGGCCGCCGAGCCGTGGGCCGGCCACCCGACGATCCGACCGTCCGATCGGCACGCCCGCCGGTGCGTTCCCGTCGCCGTGGAGTCCTGCGTTGGCCGAAGACACGCTCACGCTCGATCCTCCGGATACGGAGACCCCCGAGACCGAGAGCCAGGCCGAGGAGCGCGCGCCGGAGGACGAGCCGAAGGTCGTCGCCTTCGCGAACCCCGCTGCGGGCAAGGGCGCGGTCCGGCGACGGCTGGTTCCCTTGCGCGAACGCCTGGTCGTGCTGTGGCCGGGTCTGGAACTCTACATCACCGATGGTCCGGGACACGCCGCGCGGGTGTTGCAGGGCCTGCCGCTCCCGAAGGGGTCGCTGGTGATCGCGATCGGTGGCGACGGCACGGTGCACGAGATCGGGGCCGCGCTGGTGAAGCGCGAGGGAGTCGCGATGGGCGTCGTCCCCTTCGGCTCGGGAAACGACGTCGCGGCACAGCTGGGCATGCCGCGGGACCCCTTCGCCAGTCTCGAAGCGATCAAGAACGGAACGCCGTTGCCGTGGGACGTGGGGTCGATCGGTCCACACGTGTTCCTCAACACGGTGGGCTTCGCGTTGAGCGCCGAGACCTGCTACTGGTCGCACCGGACCGGTCCGCTCACGGGACTGGCCCGGTACGCACTGGCCACGCTGCGCGCGTGGTGGACGCACGAACCGCTCACGCTCGGCATCGACGGCATGCAGCACTCCGGGACGTGGATCACCACGCTGATCGAGGTGGCGATCGGCGATCGCAGCGGGGGCGGCTTCCGTCTCACGGCGCGCGCCCGGGTCGACGACGGTCTGCTGGACGTCTGCATGGTGGAGGCCCTGCCTCGTTGGCAGATCCCGTGGCTCGTGCCGCGGGCCCGCACGGGCAAGCACCTGGACCACCCGGCGGTGACCTACGAGCAGCTGAGCAACTTCCGGATCCAGCTCGCACATGACACGCGCGTGCACGTCGACGGCGAGGTGCACCAGCTGACCAAGGGCGAGCACTCGGTCCGGATCCGGTCCCGCGCACTGCAACTGGTGGTCGCGCCCGACCATCCCCGCGCCATCGTGGCACGCACGTTCGAACTGGGCGACGACGCGTGAAGCGGCTGTTGAGCATCCTCCTCGCGGTTCTTCTGCCGGCCGGTCCGGTGCACACCGCCCTCGCGTCGCCGGCGACGCGGCACGAGATCGCGGCGACGCCGCTGATGCTGGCCCAGGCGACGGACCCCGACGAGCAGACGACGGAGGACCCGCAACCCGAGTCCGACCAACCCCCCGAGTCCGACCAACCCCCTGAGTCCGACCAACCCCCCGAGTCGGGCGACGGCTTCGATCCCTCCGAGGCCGCCGAGCGCGAGCGCCGCGAACAGGCCCTGGACGGCCTGCGCGAGGCCCAGCGGAGCAGCACGGCGGCGATCTTCATGTCGCTCGTGGTGCCCGGATGGGGGCAGCTCTACGCCGACGTCCCGTTCTGGGGCACCGTGGCCTTCGCCACGCAGATGTACTTCCTGGGCTCGATCCTCATGGAATCGCGCCGGGTGGAACGCCAATCGGTGCGGCGCGACCGCGAGGCGATCGGCTCGACCTTCCGCGCCGCCCGCGACGAGTACGTGACCGAACACCGCGAGCGGGCCCGGGACTTCGTCTGGTGGAGCGCCGCCGGATTCCTGATCGTGGCGTTGGACGCCTACGTCAGCGTGGAACTGGCCGGTTTCGACGACGACGACCCTCCGACGCCGGATCTCGACCGGGAGTGGACCCGGAGCGGTGGATCTGGCGATGGCTTCGCGCTCCGGCTAAACTTCGATTTCTGACCGGTGGCCTCTCCGCCGGCCCCTCGACGAGCCGCCGACCCCACGGCGGCCGACACCAGGTGAGCATGTCCATCGATCCCGCCAAGGTCCGGAACTTCTGCATCGTCGCGCACATCGACCACGGCAAGTCCACGCTGGCCGACCGGTTGCTCGAGCGCGCGGGTGCGATCGAAGAGCGCGACATGCGCGAACAGCTGCTCGATTCCATGGACCTCGAGCGCGAGCGCGGAATCACGATCAAGAGCCACCCGGTGCGGATCGACTACACGGCGAAGAACGGCGAGAAGTACGTCTTCCACCTGATCGACACGCCGGGCCACGTGGACTTCCACCACGAGGTGAGCCGCAGCCTCGCCGCGTGCGAAGGTGCGCTGCTGGTGGTCGACGCGGCCCAGGGGGTCGAGGCGCAGACCATCAACAATCTGTACCTGGCCGTGGAGCACGACCTGGAGATCGTGCCGGTGATCAACAAGGTCGACCTGCCGAGCGCGCGCCCCGAAGAGGTCACCGAGCAGATCTGCGACCTGATCGGGTGCCTGCCGGACGAGGTCGCACGGGTGAGCGCGAAGACGGGCGAGGGCGTCGAGGACCTGATGGAGCACATCGTCCAGCAGGTCCCACCACCGGCGCCGAACCGCGACGAGCCGCTGCGTGCGATCGTCTTCGACAGCATCTTCGACGCCTATCGCGGTACCATTGCCTACGTGCGCGTCGTGGACGGCGTGGTGAAGGCGGGCGACGACATCCTCATGATGGGCGGTGGCCAGAAGCACGACGTCATGGAGGTCGGCTTCTTCCGGATCAAGCAGTACGCCACCGAGTCGCTCGAAGCGGGCGAAGTCGGCTACCTGGCCACGGGCGCGAAGAGTGTCGCCGCCCTGCAGATGGGCGACACCATCACGCTGGCCGACCACCCGGCGAAGGAGCCGGTGATCGGCTACGTCCCGGCCAAGCCCATGGTCTTCTCGGGATTCTATCCCGTCGACGCCGACGACTACGAGGGTCTGAAGGACGCGCTCGAGAAGTTGAAGATGAACGACGCCGCGCTGGCTTTCGAGCCCGAGACGAGTGCCGCGTTGGGCTTCGGTTTCCGCTGCGGATTCCTCGGTCTTCTTCATCTCGAGATCGTTCAGGAGCGGATCGAGCGCGAGTACGACATCGACCTCATCGCCACGCTCCCGAACGTCGAGTACCACGCGCAGCTACGGACGAAGACGGGCGAGATCGAGGAAGTGATCGTCGACAACCCCTCCGAGATGCCCGAGCCCGGCTCGCTCGAGACCATCGCCGAACCCTTCGTGAAGGCGAGCATCATCACTCCCAAGGAGTACGTGGGCGGCATGATGTCGATCTCGCTCGAACGGCGGGCCGAGCAGACGGGCATGCACTACCTCGACGAGATGCGCGTCCAGATCGACTTCAAGATGCCCCTGTCCGAGCTCGTGGTCGACTTCTTCGACAAGATCAAGAGCGTGAGCCGCGGCTACGCGAGTCTCGACTACGAGTACCTGGGCTACGAGGCGAGCAATCTGGTGAAGCTCGACATCCTGCTCAACGGTGATCCCGTTGACGCACTCAGTGTGATCGTGCACCGTGACAAGGCCTACGAGTGGGGTCGCGATCTCTGCCGCAAGCTCAAGGAGATGCTGCCTCGACAGATGTTCGAGATCGCGATCCAGGCCGCGATCGGCGGCCGGGTGATCGCCCGCACCAACGTCAAGGCTCTGCGCAAGAACGTCACGGCGAAGTGCTACGGCGGTGACGTCACGCGCAAGCGGAAGCTCCTGGAGAAACAGAAAGAGGGCAAGAAGCGTATGAAGCAGGTCGGGAGCGTCGAGATCCCGCAAGAGGCCTTCTTCGCTGTCCTCAAGGTCGAACGGTGAACCGATGGGCGATGCGCGACGCCGCCGCCCGGGCGAGCAGGAGAAACACGTGACCGATTCGAAGGCGGCCGAGGGCGCCGCTCCCGCCGGCAAGTCCGGCGAGGTGTCCGGGAGCCGCGAGGTCCGACGGCGCGAACCCGTCTGGCTGGAGTACGGCAAGGCGATCCTCACCGCGGTCGCGCTGGCGCTCGTCATCCGGACCTTCGGCGTACAGGCCTTCCGCATTCCGAGCCCTTCGATGGAGGACACCCTGCTGGTCGGCGACCACCTCTTCGTGAGCAAGTTCCTGTACGGCGCCGAGATCCCCTTCACCGGTGGGATCCGTCTTCCCGGCTTCCGCGATCCGGAACACGGGGACGTGATCGTGTTCCGATTCCCGGAGGACCCGAGCCAGGACTACATCAAGCGGTGTGTGGGCGTGCCGGGCGACAAGGTCGAGTACCGTGACAAGGTCCTGTACGTGAACGGCGAGCGGCAGGAGGAACCCTACGTGAAGCTCGCCGACGGCGACCGTATCAGCCCGAACCGCGACAACTTCGGGCCGATCTTGGTGCCCGAGGGCAAGTACTTCATGATGGGCGACAACCGCGATCGCAGCAGCGACTCGCGCTACTGGGGTTTCGTCGACCACACCCAGATCCGGGGCAAGGCGATCTTCATCTACTGGTCGTGGGATCCGGACGCCAACACCATCCGTTTCTCGCGGCTCTTCGACCTGATCCACTGAGGCCGGGCCGGGCGAGGACGACGCCGTGAGCACCGCGCACTCGCTCTACGTGCACGTTCCGTTCTGCGACGTACGTTGCCCCTACTGTCATTTCACGTGTTTCGTGAATCGCGACCCCGAGCTGCCCGAGCGCTGGGCGCGCGCGGTGGTCCGCGAGTGGGGCCTGCACCGGGAGCGGGGGCGGGCCGAACGGGTGGCCAGCGTGTACTTCGGCGGCGGGACGCCTTCGGCGCTTCCCCCCGGGGCGCGGGAGCGGATCGGGACGTGGCTGGCCGACGACGTCGTGCCTCGCCTCGAACCCGAGGCCGAGGTCACCGTCGAGGTCAACCCCGAGAGCGCCTGGCCGGAGAGCCTGCGCCCGTGGGTGGAGGCCGGGGCGAATCGCCTGAGCGTGGGCGTGCAGAGCATGGACCCCGACGTGCTCACCTTCCTGGGCCGCCTGAACACTCCGCGGTCGAATCTACGGGCGCTGGATCTGGCGTGTTCACTGGTGGAGAACGTGTCGGCCGATCTGATCGTGGGCACGCCGGCCGACGACCGTCGCAAGCTCGCCGCCTCGATCGAGGCGATCACCGCGTTGCCGATCGTGCACGTGTCGGCCTACCTGCTCGAGATCCACCGGACCACGCGCTTCGGGCGGGACGTGGCGTCGGGACGCTGGCAGCCCACGCCCGACGACGAGCAGGCCGATCGCTACCTCGAGATGGTCGACCGTCTGGCCGCGCGGGGGCTCGAGGCCTACGAGCTGTCGAATTTCGCGCTCGCGCCTTTCGAGGCGCAGCACAACGCGCGGTACTGGGCGCGCGAGGCCTATCTGGGCCTCGGTCCGTCGGCACACTCCTACGAACCGGAGCGCCGCTGGTCGAATCTCCGCGACACGCGCGCCTGGTGCGAGGCGGTCGAGACCGGCAGGCTCGAGACAGAGGTCGACGAACGTCTGGACCACGCCGCCGTTCGTCGCGAGCGAATCCTGCTCGGGCTGCGCCGGCGCGAGGGGGTGCCGACCGCCTGGCTCGTCGAGCGCGACCGCTGGTGCCACGAGGCGGCCCGGTCCGGCTTGCTGACCCGGCGCGGCGACCGCTGGGCCGCGACCCCCACGGGCTGGCTGGTGCTCGATCAGATCGTCGCCCAACTCACCGACTGACAAGCACTTGCGCGTAGCTGGCAGTCGAGTCCGCCGCTTGACAGCGTCCCCGCCGTGGATATGTTCCCCTCGCAGACGCACCCGACTCCCCGAGGTGGCCATGCCACGTCCGGCCCGTGATCGACATCTTCAGGTCCTGCAGGCGTTGGTGCAGCTCTTCATCCAGCGCCGCGAGCCGATCAGCAGCCGCATGATCGAAGCGAGCGGCATGCTCGACATCAAGAGCGCGTCGATCCGCTCGGTCCTGGGCGAACTCGAGCGGCAGGGTTACCTGATCCAGCCCCACTCGAGCTCCGGCCGGATCCCCACCGATCTCGGGTACCGCGCCTACGTCGACGGGCTGAGGGTGGCCGACCAACCGGTCGATGAGCGGGCGATGCAAGAAGTCGAATCGGCCATCGCCGAGGCCGGGGCGGACCTCGAGCAGGTGCTCCACGCGATCAATCGGGTGATCGGTCGTATCAGCCACAACATTGCGATCCTCGGCGGACCGCGGGACCGCACGCCGCGGATCGTGGGCGTGGACCTCTACCACCGTGACTCGCAGCACGTGTTCGTCCTGATCTCGATGGAGGGCGGCGCGACGCGGACCGAACTCGTGCGCCTCGACCGCGAGATCGTGCCCGAGACCGTGTTCGCCGCGAGTGCCGTCCTGGCCGATCGCCTGGTCGGTCAGTACCCCGAGGACGTCCGCTTGCACTTCGACGACTTCCTGCCCGAGCCGGCGACCGAACGCGAGTCCGTGGCCCGCGACGTGGCCGTCCGGGCCCGGGGGCTGTTCGACCCTCGTGACCTCCTGCAGTTCACCTACGAAGGGCTGGGGGAGGCCCTCGTCCAGCCCGAGTTCGCCGACCCCGAACGCCTGAAGGCGCTGCTGGAACTGATCGCGCAGAGCGAGGTTCTGCAGACGACCCTCGAGCGGACGACCGGTGCCGCACCCGGCGAACTGGCGCTGACGATCGGCCGCGAGAACGAGATCCCGGCGCTGCACCCCTTCTCGCTGCTGGCAACTCGCTTCGAAGTGGACGATCGTGTCGGATACTTCGCGGTACTCGGTCCGCGCCGCATGCCCTACGTGCAGACGGCGGGACTGATCCGGCTGATCGCGTACCACCTCGAGCGCGCTCGGCGCTGATCCGACCCGCGGCTCCCGATCACACCAGGAGTGAACCGATCCATGTCCGATCGACACGATCCGAAGAAGTCCAGCGAGGACACGCACGACCGTTCCGAGGAGCGCGTGTCGACCGACGCCGCGCCCGAATCCACGTCCGGCCCCGAGGCCGGGTCGGAGAGCGGTGCCGAGGCGGAGTCCGCCGACCACGAGCACGATCCCTCCGTGGACGTACGCGAGGTCGCCGAACTGGAGGACAGCCTCGGGCAATCGGCGGAGGACGATTCCGAGGGGCAGGAAGAACCTGCCGTCAGCCGCGAGGTCCAGCTCCAGTCCCAGGTCGAGCGTCTTCAGGCCGAGGCCGACGCGAATCGCGACAAGTGGATGCGCGCCATGGCCGAGTTGGAGAATTTCCGCAAGCGGGCCCGCCGCGAGCTGGATTCGTCCATCAATCTTGCTAGGGCAGATGTACTCAAGCAGCTCCTCGAGGTGCTCGACAACTTCGAGCGTGCCCTCGATGCGTTCGACCAGGCCGAGAATGGCCCGGACGAGACGTTCATCAAGGGCGTGACCCTCATCCAGGACCAGCTCCTGAAGGTGCTGCGGGAGAACGGCGTGTCGCGGATCGAAGCGGTGGGTGAGCCCTTCGACCCGAACGTGCACGAAGCCGTGTCGCAGATCGAATCGGACGACGTGCCCAGCCAGCACGTCGCCCATGTCGTCAAGGCGGGTTATCGCATCGAGGATCAGGTGCTACGACCCGCCGTGGTGGTCGTCGCCCAGTAGGCCGGCTCGGCTCCCTCCGGTCCCCGGTGACGAACCGTGCACGGCGAACACCGATGGGACCGCAGTGGCGGACCCGGACCGGAGGGCGAAGTGAGCAAGGTCATCGGCATCGATCTGGGGACCACGAACAGCGTGGTCGCCGTCCTCGAGGGCAGTCAGACCGACATCGTCGCGAACGCGAACGGGAGCCGGACCACGCCGTCGGTGGTCAGCCTCGGTCCCGGCGACGACTGGCTGGTCGGCGACGTCGCCAAGCGCCAGCTGGCGACGCGTCCCGACGCCACCATCTACAGTATCAAGCGGCTCATGGGCATGCGCTTCGACGAGGTGACCGGGGACGCCGAGCGCCTCCCCGTGAAGGTCGTCAAGGGCGAAGGGGGCATGGCCTGCGTCGAGATCGAGGGCCAGATGCTGTCGCCGGTCGAGATCTCGGCCATGGTCCTCCGCACGCTGCGCGACCGCGCCGAGGAGGTCCTCGGCGAGGACGTCTCGCAGGCCGTGATCACCGTACCCGCCTACTTCAACGACGCGCAACGGCAGGCGACCAAGGACGCCGGTCGCGTGGCCGGACTCGACGTCCTGCGCATCGTCAACGAGCCCACCGCGGCGGCGCTCGCCTATGGACTCGACCGGGGCAAGGCCCAGGACATCGCGGTGTTCGACCTCGGTGGAGGGACCTTCGACATCTCCATCCTGCACCTCGGTGAAGGGGTGTTCGAGGTCCACGCCACCGGCGGCGACACGCATCTGGGCGGTGACGACTTCGACCAGGTGATCATCGACTGGATGGTCGAGGAATTCCGCGAACAGACGGGAGTCGACCTGTCCGGGGACCGGGCCGTGAAGGGGCGGTTGAAGGAGGCCGCCGAGCGCGCGAAGGTCGAACTCAGTGCGGGTCTGGAGTCGCAGATCCAGTTGCCCTTCGTGGCGCAGATCGACGGCGATCCCGTCCACCTCGACCTCACGGTGACCCGCGCGCGCTTCGAGCGCATGGTCCAGCCCCTGATCGACCGCACACTCGAGTGTTGCCTGTCAGCGCTCGAGGACGCCGGCATGACGCCCATGCAGATCGACGAGATCATCCTCGTGGGTGGAGCGACCCGTATGCCGGCCGTGCAGCGCGCGGTCGAGGAACTCTTCGCCAAGATGCCGAACAAGGGTGTCCATCCGGACGAGGTGGTCGCCATGGGTGCGGCGATCCAGGCCGGGGTGCTCGACGGCGAGGTCGAAGACGTGCTGCTCCTCGACGTCACCCCGCTGTCGCTCGGACTCGAGACCCTCGGTGGCGTGGTCACCCGGGTGATCGACCGCAACACGACCATTCCCACGCGGCGCTCGCAGATCTTCTCCACCGTGCAGGACGACCAGAGCTCGGTCACGGTGCACTGCGTGCAGGGTGAGCGCGAGATGGCCGCCGACAACCGCACGCTCGCGCGCTTCGAACTCAGCGGAATCCCTCCGGCGAAGAAGGGCGTGCCGCAGATCGAGGTGGTCTTCGACATCGACGCCAACGGAATCCTGAACATCTCGGCGCGCGACCTCGGGACGGGCCGCGAACAGAACGTGGTGGTCAGTGGGGCCGGGAACCTGTCCGAGTCCGAGATCCAGCGCCTGATCCGCGAGGCCGAGGACCGGCACGACGAGGACCTGCAGCGCCGCGAGCGGGCCGAACTCAAGCATCGGGCCGAATCGTTGCTGCTGAACGTGCGCGACTCGATCGAGTCGGCGCGCCGCAGCGGTGTCGACTCGCAGGTGATCAGTGGTCTCGAGGGCCTGTGCGACGCCGTCGAGGACGCCCTGGTGGGCGACGAATCGGAGCCGTTGAAGGCCTGTGTCGAGGAACTCCAGCAGGCCGCACACGGATTCGCCCAGACACTCTACCAGAGCCGGGACGCCTGAATCCCCTTCCGGCCGGTGCGCGCGGCTCTGGACGCCCGTCCGGGGCCGTTCGTGTCCCCCGGCACCGGAAACCACGGTTGCGCTTGCACCGACCGGCCTTTTCTTGGACGTTCCGGCGAGCCCGCGGACCCACCTCGGAAAGCCCGTGCATGAGCAAGCGAGACTACTACGAGATCCTCGGTGTCGACCGAGATGCCGACGAGTCCGCCATCAAGAAGGCGTACCGCAAGCTCGCCGTGCAGTACCACCCGGACAAGAATCCCGGCGACCAGACCGCCGAGGAACGGTTCCGGGAGGCGACCGAGGCCTACGAGGTGCTGCGCGATCCCGAGAAGCGGCAGCGCTACGACCAGTTCGGTCACGCCGGCGTCGGCGCCGGTGCCGACCAGGGCTTCGGTGGCGCAGGTGGATTCGGGGGCGCGGCCGGCTACGACTTCGACCTGTCCGACGCCCTCCGGGCGTTCATGCGCGACTTCGGCGGCGGAGCCTTCGGCGACATCTTCGGCGAGGCTGCGGCCGGCGGGGGGCGCCGGCGCGCCGGGCGCGGACGCGATCTGCAGATCAAGGTGAAGCTGACGCTCGAGGACGTGGCCAACGGCGCCGAGAAGACCATCAAACTGCGCAAGCAGGTGGCCTGTTCCACCTGCCAGGGCACCGGTTCGCGGGGCGGCACCGAGCCACAGAGCTGTCCGCAGTGCCAGGGCCAGGGTCAGGTCCGTCGGGTGCAGCGCACTCTGCTCGGCCAGTTCATGAACGTGGTGGTCTGCCCGCAGTGTCACGGCGAGGGCACGGTGGTGACCGATCCCTGCGGCGACTGCAACGGCACCGGCCACGTCCGCGGTGAGTCCACGGTCACGGTGAACATTCCCGCCGGTGTGAGCACCGGGAACTACCTGACACTCAAGGGCGAGGGCGACATCGGCGAACGCGGTGCGCCTCCCGGCGACGTTCTGGTGGTGATCGAGGAGGTCGAACACGACCGTTTCGAGCGCCACGGTGACGACGTGCTGATCAACGTCCCGGTGTCGACCGTCGACCTCGCGCTCGGCACGAAGGTGCAGATCCCCACCGTGGACGGTCGCGTGGCGCTGAAGATCCCTGCGGGGACGCAGTCACACAAGGTGTTCCGCATGCGGGGCAAGGGGATCCCGCACCTGCACGGTAGCGGCCGCGGCGACCAGCTCGTGCGGATCATCGGGTGGACGCCGCAGTCGTTGGGGCGCAGCGAGAAGAAGGCTCTCGAGGAGATGCGCGACGCCCTGTCGAAGGGTGTTCCCGAGCCGGGACGCCGCGTGTACGACTAGGAGCAGGCCGTGCAGCTGCAATTCGTCGAGCCCCGTCAGATCCACGGCTCGTCGATCCTGCTCGAGGGTCCCGAGGCGCGGCACGTGGTCAAGGTCCTGCGCCACCGTGTGGGTGATGCGATCGTGTGCACCGACGGCACCGGACGCTTCCTGCACGCCGAGATCGACCGCGTCGAGGGCAGACAGCTGGTGCACGCGAAGATCCTGCGGACCGAGGTCGACCCCCGCGAGGACGGTGCGCCCTGGTCGACGGTGGGTCTCGCCCTGCTCAAGGGCGACCACTTCGAGGTGGCGCTGGAGAAGATGGTCGAGCTGGGGGTGCACCGCGTGGTGCCCCTGATCGCGGCCCACAACGTCGTGAAGTGGAAGCCCGGCGGCGCCGAGCGTAAGATCGAGCGTTGGCAGCGCATCGCCGACAGCGCCACCAAGCAGTCGGGCCGGTCGTGGCGGGTCGAGGTGACCGCGCCGCGGACCCTGGCCGACGCGGTCGAGGATCATGGTACGGGCGCGACGGTCATCGTCGCCGACGAGGTCGAAGAAGAGACTCGCGTCGCCGGGCTCGGGCTCGGGGACCGCGCGCCGCACCTGGCGCTGGTCGGTCCCGAGGGCGGGTTCGGCGACGAAGAGAAGGCCTGGCTACGCGAACGCGGGGCCCGCGCGATCACGCTCGGACCGTTCCGCTTGCGGGCCGAGACCGCGGCCATCGTCCTGGCCGCGGCCCTGAACGAAGGAAGAGGTCATGAGTGATTCGCTGTTCGAGCGTCTGCAGTCCGACATGAAGGCCGCCATGAAGGCGCGCGACAAGGACAGGCTGGGGGTCCTGCGCATGTTGATCTCGAAGGTGAAGTCGACGGCGATCGACGATCCGCAGGCCACCGAGGACGCCGGCGTCACGCGCGTGCTCATGACCTACGCCAAACAACGCGAGGAAGGACTGGAGGAAGCGCGCAAGGCGGGCCGCGACGAGCTGGCGGCGGCCGAGGAGTTCGAGTTGTCGGTCGTGCGCTCCTACCTGCCCGAACCGCTGAGCGACGAGGAACTCGAGTCGCTGGTCGAGGCCGTGATCGCGGACGAAGGGGCGTCGTCGATGAAGGACATGGGCCGCGTGATGAAGTCCGCGATCGCCCGGGCCGACGGCCGGGCCGATGGAGGCCGCGTGAGCGCGACCGTGAAGAAGAAGCTGGCGGGATGACGGTCGTCTACGTCGCCATGGCCGTCGTGGTCACGTGGTTCGTGATCGAAGGCGTGCGGCAGGGCGTGGTGCGTCGTCTGGTCGAGGTGCTCGGCCTGCTGGTGGTGTTCCTCTTCGCCTCGCGGCTGGCCGGTGACCTCGAGCCGATCTTCCACGACCAGTGGGGCATGCCCGCACGAGTGGCCTTCTTCGGGTCGTGGGTGGTGGTCATCGTCGGGGGACTGGTCGCCGTGCGTCTGCTGGCGCAGCTGTCGCAGAAGATCGTGCGGCTCACGATCACCGGCTGGCTCGATCGCGCGGGGGGCGCCGTGCTGGGCGCCGTGTTCGGACTGGTCATCGCCAGTTGTGCGCTGATCCTGTTGCTGGCGCTGCCGGTCGACGAGGACCTGAAGCAGGTCCTGCGCGACGACGAGATCTCCGCGGCCGTACTCCACCTCGCCCCCGCCGTCTACGATGCCGCGAGTTCCGCGTGGGGCGGCAGCGAGGGATTCTTCGAGATGATCCGCGAGCACGTCGAGCCGGTCGCGCGCGACGCGGCCGAGCAGATCCGGGCCACGGTCGACGACACCGTGCAACGACTCGAAGGCGACGATGGATCCCAACCCTGATCGATCGTTGACGCGCCACGACGAGGGTCGCCGGGCGGCACGGATCCTCGGTTGGGACCAACTGCTCGCGTCGGTGGCCGAACACGCGGCGCTGGGGCGGGCCGCCGACCGGATCCGCGCCAGCGAGCCCGTCGACGACGTCGAGGCCCTCCGCGAGCGCTTCCGCTGGATCGAAGAGATCCTCCGTCACCTCGACCGCGGTGACGACGTCCCCCTGGCGCCGTGCGAGGACCTGGTCGCGATCCTGGGCGACGAGCGCACCGAAACGGGGCCGCTGGGAGGCGAAGAGCTGGCCGCGGTGGCCGGTACGGCCCGCGCCCTGAGCGACCTGCTGCACGGCGTGCGGACCTTCGGCGATCGGTTGACCTTCACCGCGCGGTCCCTGCGTGGGGCGGAGGACCCGGCGCCGCTGGCCGACCGGCTCGAGGCCGCACTCGATCCCGACGGTCGCCTGCGCGACGCCGCCAGCCCCCGGCTCGGCCCGCTGCGGCGCACCGCCGAGGCCGCCGAGGCCCGCGTCCGCGACGTGGCACGCAACTCCATGCAGGAGGCCGCCGCCGGCGGGCACACCATGTCCGGCGAACTCGTCATGCGCGGGGCGCGCCCGTGCATCCCCGTGCGCGCCGGCGCGCGCCGCCGGGTGCCCGGAATCGTCCACGACCGCAGCGGCACGGGTGGCACCCTGTTCGTCGAGCCGATGGCCGTGGTCGAGGCGGGCAACGAGCTCGCCGAGTGCCGGATCGCCGTCGAGGACGAGGAGCGTCGGATCCTGATCGAGCTCAACCGCACCGTGGCCGATCACGTGCCGGACCTGCTCGATCTCTTCGAACGCGCGGTCGTGATCGACACCGTGCGTGCCCGCGCCCGGTGGGGGCACGAGCGGCACGCGGAGATCCCGCGTCTGGAGCGCTCGCCGGGGGCTCCGGTCCGGATCGAGGGGTTCCGCCATCCACTGCTGCAGCGGAGTCTGGCGCGTGCCGGGCGGGCCGACGAACTCGTCCCGCTCGACCTGCGTCTGGACGATGCCCGCCTGATCCTGGTGAGCGGCCCGAATGCCGGTGGCAAGACGGTCACCCTGAAGTCGGTGGGGCTGGCGGCGTTCATGGCGCAGGCGGCGATCCCGTTGCCCTGCGCTCACCCGCCGCGTCTGCCCGTCTTCGACCACGTCCTCGTGGACACGGGCGACGAGCAGTCGATCGAGGACGCCCTCAGCAGCTTCAGCGCCCATCTCACGCACCTGCGCGCGATCCTCGGCACCGCGACCGAACGCTCGCTGGTCCTGCTCGACGAGATCGGAGGGGGGACCGATCCCGAGGAGGGCGTGGCGCTCGCGCGTGCGATCCTCGAAGACCTGGTCCGCGGAGGCGGGCGCGCCTTCGTGACCACGCACTACGGACAGCTCAAGGCGCTGGTCGAGGAGGATCCCGGCTTCCGGCACGCGAGCATGGCCTTCGACCAGGAACGGCTGCGACCGCTCTTCGAACTCCGGCTCGACGTACCCGGAGCCAGTCACGCGCTCGAGATCGCCGAGCGCATGACCCTGCCCGACGACGTGCTGGCCCGCGCCCGCGCCCTGCTCGGCGAAGACCGCGTCCGCCTCGACGAACTGCTGCGTTCCATGGAGGCCGCGCGCGCCGAGGCCGAGTCCCGGCGTGTCGAACTCACCGAACAGCTCGATCGCAGCCGGCTGAGCCAACAGCACTACGACCGCCTCGCACGCGAACTCAAGCAGAGCCGTCGCGACCGACTGGACCAGGCCGAGCGCGAGGCCGAGGGAATCGTGCGCAACGCACGGCGTCGGGTCGAGAGGCTGCTCCAGGAGATCCGTGAAGCCGGGGGCTCGGAGGAATCGGTCGAGGCCGCGCGCACCGCGCGCGACGAGATCGAACAGCGGTCCGAGCAACTCCGGGAGCGACAGCGCAAGCGGCAGCGTGCGACCTCCTTGCCCCGGCGTGCGCCGCGGGTCGAGGTGGGGGCCGTGGTCCGCCACACCGATCTGGGTTCGGTGGGGAGGATCGTCGAGGTCCGCGGTGACCGCGTGCGGCTCGAGATCGGCGGCGCCCGCGTCGTGGCCCGGGTCGATCAACTGGCCGCACCCGACGACGAGGAAGCCCGCGTGGAGAGCGCGCCCCGCGAAGGCACGATCCGCACCCAGCTGTCCGATGCGTCGCCGTTGGCCGCCACCCGGGTCGACGTACGCGGCTACGACGTCGAGGACGCATGGCGTCTGGTCGACCGCGCCGTCGATCGCTGTCTGGTGACGGGCATGCGCGAACTCGAGGTCGTGCACGGCAAGGGAACCGGTCGGCTCCGCGCGGTGATCGGCGAACGGCTGCGCGACGACCCGCGCGTGCGCCGCTCCCGGCTCGGCGGTGGGGGACGCCACGACGACGGTGTGACCGTCGTCGAACTGTGAGCGGGGCGACGAAGATTCGTGCCTGGCGAGCGCCGTGGGCCCGCCTACCATGAGAACGTCTCCCGCCCAGCCCGCTCTCGCCCGGCGTGCTCCTTCGGACCGAGGTGCCGATGCGCGGCCGCATTCCCGACGACGTCATCGACAAGATCCGCGAGGACACTGCGATCGAGCAGGTCGTCGGCCATTTCCTCACGCTCACGCGCAAGGGCGGTTCGTACTGGGCGCGGTGTCCCTTCCACAACGAGAAGACCCCGAGCTTCCACGTGAACACCGACCGGCAGATCTTCTACTGTTTCGGGTGTCAGCGCGGCGGAAACGTCTTCCGCTTCCTCATGGACAAGGAAGGGATGTCGTTCCCCGAGGCGGTGGAGTGGTGCGCCGACCGGTTGGGAATCGACCTGCAGCGGTCGGTGACCGACCGCGAGGACGCGGGTCCGGATCCGCGCGAGGGCGCCCTGAAGGCCAACGCCTGGGCCGAGCAGTGGTTCGCCGAACAGCTCCGCGGGCCGGAGGGTCAGAAGGCCCGCGCCTACGCCCGCGAGCGCGGTCTCGCGCCGGAGACGATCGAGTCCTTCGCCCTGGGATGGGCGCCCGCCGACGGTTCCCGTTTCCTGCGAGCCGCGAAAGAGGCGAAAGTCGACACGGAGGCCCTGTTCGGGACCTCTCTGGTCCGCCGGAGCGAGGGCCGGCCGCCGTTTGCCTATTTCCGATCGCGTCTTATATTCCCGATTCGTGGCGTAGCCCAGAAGGTCTACGGGTTCGGCGGCAGGATCCTGGGGCCCGGTGAGCCCAAATATCTGAACACGCCCGAAACCTCCGTCTTCCGGAAGCGTCAGACCCTTTACGCCTTGCCCGAGGCCCGGTCCGCCATGGTCCGCGCCCGGAAGGCTGTTCTCGTCGAAGGGTACCTGGACGCGCTCGCACTCCATCAGGCTGGCTGGACGCAGACCGTGGCCACGTGTGGCACGGCCTTCACGGCCGAACAGGCCAGGATGTTGCAGCGATGGGTGCTCGAGGTGGTCCTGGTCTTCGACGGAGACACGGCTGGACGCAAGGCGGCGTTCAAATCGGCGGGAATCGCCATGGCTGCCGGCATCGACGCACGCATCGTGCGGTTGCCGCAGGGTCACGATCCGGCCGACCTTCTGGCCGCGGGCAAGGGGGACGAGGTGCAGGAAGCGCTGCAGGAGGCACCGGGCCTCGTGGAGTGCATGCGGGAAGAGGTCGACGAGCGCGGTGGCGGTCGGGTGCTGCGTGAGCGTGCGCTCACACACCTGCGAGGCGTCGCGGCGGACATCGCCGATCCCGTTCGCTCCGAACTCCTGTTGGCCGAGGCTGCCGACGCCTTCGGTGTCAGTCGCCACGCCCTGCTCGCCTCGACGTCGCGTCGGAGGCACGAGCCCGCGCCCGACGCCGTTCCCGATTCCACCGACACCCCCGAGGCCGCGCCTGCCACCGAGCGGCACCTGCTCGCCCTCGCGTTGACCTCGCGTCGCGCGCGACGCCATCTCTTCGAGCGCGGCCGTCCCGGACCCTGGCGTTCGGAGACACACGCCGCACTCGCCGAGAAACTGGCCGCCGTCGCGCCCGAGGTCGACGCCGTCACCGCCGTGCACCAACTCGGCGTCGAGGGCACCGAACTCGAGCCCGTTCTGGCGGGTCTCTTCAGCGAGATCGAACCGGCTCCCGACAGCGGAGGTCTCGACCCGGTCGCCGAGATCGACGCCCTTCTGGAAGCAGAGAAGCGACTGTCCCACCGCGCCCGATCCCGACAGGAGCGCGACGACATCGACGCGGCGTACCGTAGCGGTAGCGACGAGTGGAAGGATCGACTCGCTCGCAACCGGCACGGAGACGACGCATCGTCACACCCGACGGATCCCTCTTGACCCGTTCGCACGGGGGGAAACCGAGCCGATGGACAAGACGCAAATCGACAGTTTGATCAAGGAGCTGCAGAAGCAGGCCAAGCGTCGCGGTGGCTACGTGCTGCACGACGAGGTCAACGAGCTCCTCGGTGACGAATTCGAGGTCACGGACGCCGATCGGATCTACGACCGGCTCAGTGATCTGCGGATCGAGTACTTCGACGACGAGTCGACGGCGAAGCAGAAGATGGAGCTCAAGGAGCGTCGCCGTGCGAAGAAGTTGAAGGCCGAGAAGAAATCCCTGAAGAGCACCGTCAAGTACGACGATCCCGTGCGCATGTACCTGCGCGAGATGGGAAAGGTCCCGCTGCTCGACCGCGAGGGCGAGGTCCGTCTGGCCAGGCGCATGGAAGAGGGCACGCTGCGGGTGGTCAAGGCCATCCTGCAGTCGACCCACACGCTCGACGAGCTGCGCAGCCTGGCCGACCGTCTCGGGCGTGACATGCTGGTCGTCGACGAGGTCATCCAGACCGACGCCAGTAGCTGGAACGTCAACACGACGGCGCGCAAGGAGAGTCAGCGGATCACCCGCGCCGTCGACCGGATCGAGAAGTGGCAGGCCGAGATCCGCGAGACCCGCAGGGAGCTCGAGGACGACGACCTCACCGCAGGTCGTCGCAAGACCCTCGAGAAGAAGATCGACACCCGCGAGCAGAAGATCCTCGACGAGTTCGTCGGGCTGAAGCTGAGCACCGCGCAGGTCGAGTCGATGAGCAACGCTCTGCGCACGGTCATGGGCAAGATCGAACGCACCCGCGAGCAGATCGCGCAGTGCGAGGACTTCTGCGGCCTCGACGCCACGAAGTTGGCCGAGACCATCCGCAACGCCCAGAAGCGCAAACACAAGACGGTGAAGATCCCCGACAAGGGAAGCATGGACGTCCAGGACCTCGTGGACATCCAGAACAAGATCCGCTCGCTGCGTTCGAAGATCAGCAAGATCGAGGACGAGATCGGGATCGACTCCGCGAAGTTGCACGAGCTCGTGCTCGAGATCGACGCCGGCGAGCGTCAACTCCAGCAGGCCGTGAAGCAGATGATCGAGGCCAACGTCCGCCTCGTGATCAGCATCGCCAAGCGCTACACCAACCGGGGCCTGGAATTCCTCGATCTCATCCAGGAGGGGAACAGCGGTCTGATGCGCGCCGTCGAGAAGTTCGACTACCGCAAGGGCTACAAGTTCTCCACCTACGCGACGTGGTGGATCCGCCAGGCCATCACGCGGGCGATCGCCGACCAGGCGCGCACCATCCGCGTGCCGGTGCACATGATCGAGGCCATCAACAAGGTGAACCGGGTGAGCCGTCAGCTGCTCCAGGAACTCGGTCGCGATCCCACGGCCGAGGAGATGGCCAAGCTGCTCGACATGCCCACCGACAAGGTGAAGCAGGTCATGAAGGCCAGCCTGGAACCGGTGTCGCTCGACCGCCCGATCGGCGAGGACGAGGACAGCAATCTGGGTGACTTCATCGAGGACACCGCGGCCCCGAGCCCGGCCAAGCAGGCCGCGCACGCCATGCTCGAGGATCGTATGAGCCGGGTGCTCAGCACCCTGACCCGGCGCGAGGAGAAGGTCATCCGCCTGCGCTTCGGGCTGGGTGACGGCACGCCGCGCACGCTCGAAGAAGTGGGCACGATCTTCAAGGTCACCCGCGAGCGCGTGCGCCAGATCGAGGCCAAGGCCCTGCGCAAACTGCGGCACCCGAGCCGTAGCCGGAAGCTCAAGGGTTACACCGAGATCATCTGAGCGCGGTCCGAAGGCTCCGGATCACGACGAGGCGGCTCCACCGGTGGTGGGGCCGCTTCGCGTTCAGCCGGCGGGGAGCTCGTCCATCCAGCCGATCCGGTGCAGACCTTCCAGCACCCCGCGCAGCACCGATTCCTTCGCGAGGATCGTGTTCTCGCTCGCCCGGCTGCCGGGGCGGAAGTGGGCACGGACCTCTTCACCCGCGTTGCCGACCACGATCGACCACCACGGGCGCGAGAGGGCCGCGACGTCGTTGCCCGAGTCGCCGGCGAAGACCACGGCGTCCATGTCGAGGGCGATCCGGGCGCGCAGGTGTTCGACCGCGCGGGCCTTGTCGGTGTCCCGGGGCAGGACGTCGAGCAGACCGTGCCCCGTCCAGGGATCCAGGCTGCGCACCAGATTGACCCGCAGGCCGCGCCCGAGCAGGGCCGAGCCGATCCCGCGGGCCAGATCGTCGCCGAAGTCGCGGTCCTCGCGCAGGAAGCTGCGCTTGAAGCGGGACTGCTCTTCGGGGGCCTGCCGCCGGACGCCGTCGTGGGCCAGGATCACGGGGTCGGCCTCGTCGAGGCTCGACACGCCCAGGGCCGCGGCCAACTGGGTGGAGTAGGCCTCGTCGGGCTCCCAGGTGCCGCCCCGGCGCCAGTGGACGCTGGTGCCGACCGCGCTGGCCACGGCGTCGGGCCACGGCAGCCCCGCGCGCTCGATCGTCGCGAGCGCGTTCTCGAAGCCGCGCCCCGTGACGTAGGCGAGGGCCAGATCCGTCTGGGTCTCACGCCATCGGCGGAAGGCCTCGACGGCCTCCGGGTCCGAGTTTCCGGGTGCGATGAGTGTGCCGTCGATGTCGCTCGCCAGCAGGCGCTTGCGGTCCATCCCTTGACGCCTTCGTCCAGTGGCTTAGGGTCATTCGATGGGCTCGGCGCGGAAGCGCCGGCCTTCCGACCCACCGTACGAAAGACCATGGACCACGCAATGTCGATGCCGCGGCCCATCGTTTTCGGGGAAGCCCTCTACGACGTCTTCGACGGCGAGTCCGAAGTGCTGGGTGGCGCGCCGTTCAACGTGGCGTGGCACCTGCAGGGATTCGGCCGGGAGCCGCGCTTCGTCGGAGCGCGCGGCGACGACGAGCGCGGGCGGCGTATCGATTCCACCATGGACGAATGGGGCATGGACACCGTGGGACTCCAGGTGGACCCGGGGCACGGGACGGGAGTCGTCCACGCCCGGGTCGACGGCCACGACGTCGAGTACGACATCGTCGAGGACGTCGCCTACGACCACGTCGACGCCGAGGCCGCCCTGGCCGCGGTGGACGAGCTCGAGCCCGCCTGTCTGGTCCACGGGACCCTGGCCCTCCGGGCCGACGAGAGCCGGCGGGCCTTCCGCCGGATCCGCGAGTCCACGTCGGTTCCCGTCTTCTGCGACGTGAACCTGCGGCCGCCCCACACCCCCCTCGAGCGGGCGCGGGAGGCCGTCGAGCACGCGACGTGGGTCAAATTGAACGCCGACGAGCTGAACCAGCTCGCCGGGACGACGGCGCGCGACCGCGGCGCGCTCCTCGCCGCCGCCGAGCGGCTGCTCCGGGACAACGATCTGCAGCGGCTGGTGGTGACCCTGGGCGCCGACGGAGCCCTGGCCGTCGACGCGACGGCGGGTGCCGCCTCGGTCGAGGGGGCCACGGTGGAGAACTTCGTCGATCCCGTCGGCGCCGGCGATGCTTTCGCCTCGGTCACGTTGATCGGTCTGCTGGACGACTGGCCCGTCGAGGTCGCCCTGCGGCGCGCGAACGAATTCGCCGCCGTGGTGTGTGAACGCCAGGGCGCCACGCTCCCGGACCGAGCCGACTACGCGCGGGTGCGCGCCAGCTGGGAGTCCGACGATGTCCGCTGACGTCTCGCGACTGCGACACGGACTGCACGTCCTCAGCCTGAGTCTGCACGGTCTGGTCCGCGGCTACGACATCGAGCTCGGGCGCGACGCCGACACCGGCGGCCAGATCACCTACGTGATCGAGCAGGTCAGGGCCCTGGCCCAGCACTCCGACGTACGGCGCGTGCAGCTGCTGACCCGGCGCGTGCACGGCCCGAACGTCGACGATTCCTACGCCGAGGAGCGCGAGGCCCTGGCCGGCAACGCCGAGATCGTGCGCATCGACTGCGGGCCGCGTCGCTACCTGCGCAAGGAGCGGCTCTGGCCCTACCTGGACGAGTTCGTCGACCGCACCATGAATCTGCTGCGCACCCAGGGCGAGCTTCCCGACGTCGTCCACGGCCACTACGCCGACGCGGGCTACGTGGGCAGCGAGATCGCCCGGCTGTTGGGCGTGCCCTTCGTGTTCACGGGCCACTCGCTGGGACGCGTCAAGCGCATGCGGATGCTGAAGGGCAAGTCCGACGCCGAGACCATCGATCGGCAGTTCAACTTCCCCATGCGCATCGAGGCCGAGGAGATCGCGCTCGAGACCGCATCGGTGGTCACCACCAGCACCGAGCAGGAGGTCGAGGAGCAGTACGCGCTCTACGACCACTACGAGCCCGAGCGCATGGAGGTGATCCCGCCGGGCGTGGACCTGTCGCGCTTCCGGCCGCCGCGTGACGACGAGCCGAAGCCCGCCATCGCTCGGGAACTCGATCGCTTCCTCCGCGATCCCGAGCGTCCTCTGATCGTGGCGTTGGCCCGTGCCGACGAGCGCAAGAACCTGGCCGCGCTCGTTCGGGCCTACGCGAGCAGCGATCTGCTGCGAGAGCGCACGAACCTGGCGATCCTCGCGGGCGGCCGCGAGGACATCCGCGAAATGGGGAAGGCCCCGCGGAAGGTCCTCACCGAGCTGCTCCTGTTGATCGACGCGCACGACCTCTACGGGCAGGTGGCGTACCCGAAGTCGCACCGCCCCGAGGACGTTCCGGAACTCTACCGATGGACCGCTCGCACGGGTGGGGTGTTCGTGAACCCCGCTCTCACCGAACCCTTCGGTCTCACGCTGATCGAGGCGGCAGCCAGCGGCGTGCCGATCGTGGCCACGCACGACGGCGGTCCGCGGGACATCATCAAGGCCTGCCGCAACGGACTCCTGGTCGATCCCTTCGACGACGCCGACATCGCCCGGGGGATCGAAGAGATCGTCGGCGACCGCGAGACCTGGGAGACCAT
Source organism: Candidatus Krumholzibacteriia bacterium (assembly GCA_035268685.1). Lineage (NCBI taxonomy): Bacteria > Candidatus Krumholzibacteriota > Candidatus Krumholzibacteriia > Candidatus Krumholzibacteriia bacterium. The sequence goes on from DATFKK010000094.1 coordinate 21,917, forward strand.
GTCGCGGTCGGGCATCGAGGGCGCTCGCCGCACCTACGGCTGGGACGGTCACGCCGACAGCCTGGTGAACGAGGTGCGCCGGGTCATCCTGGGATCCCGCCCCCGGTCGGAGATCACCACCGTGGCGCCCGAGCGCCTCAAGCGCGCCGAGCGGGCGATCGTGATCGAGCTCGACGGGGTGTTCACCGAGGACAAGCAGGGAGTGCTGGACCTGGTCAAGCGCCTGCGCGAGACTTCGGCCGACGTCGCGCTCGGGGTGGTGACCGGTCGCCGTCCCGATGCCGCGGCCGAGCTCTTGCACGACCTGCAGGTCCCCGTTCCCGACTTCATGATCGCGGCCGCCGGTACCGAGATCGTCTACGGCCGCAAGCGGGTGTCCGATCGCTCCTGGGCACGACACATCGACCATCGTTGGCAGGCGCGGGCCATCCAGAAGGCACTGATCTCGATGCCGGGCATCACGTTGCAGCCCGAGACCGAGCAGCGTCACTTCAAGGTGAGTTTCTATCTCGACGACGAAGAGGCCCCGAGCCTGCGCAAGATCCGGCGGGCGCTGCGCCAGAGTCGCCTGCCGGCGAAGTGCGTGCTCAGCGACGGATCGTTCCTCGACGTGGTCCCTTCGCGCGCCTCGCCCGGTCGCGCTCTGCGATTCCTGTCGTACAAGTGGGAACTCTGGCCGGACCGCGTGTTGGTGGTGGGCCGGACGGGCATCGACGAGGACATGCTCCTGGGCGACACCCTGGGCGTGGTCGTCGCCGATCATTCTTCCGAGCTGCGCAACCTGCGTGGGCGGCCCCGGGTCTACTTCTCCGAGGCCACCGGTGTTCACGCCGTGATCGACGGCATCGACCATTACGACTTCCTGGGCGAGATCCGGGTGGATGACGAGGCCGGTGGCGAAGCCCTGCGGGCGAGCGCCGGAGACGGAGGGGAAGGCTCATGAGCGAGGATCTCCAGCGCGATGTCGATGCCCACCGGGCACGGCTCTACGGATTCTTCCGGGGTCTGGTGACCGCGGAGCGCGTGCTGCTGCTCCGGACCGATCTGGTGGAACCCTTCGAGCGCTTCGCCGCCGAGAAGGACGACGGTCTCCGCGAGACCCGGCTCGCACGTGCATTGCTCACCGCGCAGGAGGGCGTGGTCCGCGGGCGCACGTTGTGGCTGGCCATGCGTCCCCGCGTCGCGCAGTGGAAGCACCTGCAGATCCACTGCGAAGAGATGTGGGTGCGTGAGGTCGAGGTCGCCGAGTACCTCGACGCCAAGGAACGCGCGGTCAACGGTGGTCCTCCGAGTGCCTGGCCGCTGGAAGTGGACTTCGGTCCGTTCGAGCGGGGATTTCCGCGCCTCAGCGAGGCCCGCTCGATCGGCCGCGGCGTGGAGTTTCTCAACCGGCACCTCGCTCGGCGGGTCTTCGACGACAAGGGGCCCGGAGCCCAGGCGATCTTCGACTTCCTGCGCCTGCACCGCATCGAGGGCCGGCCGGTGATGCTGAACGAACGGATCCCGAACCTCACGACCATGGTGTCGGCGCTGCGCGATGCCATCGAGTGGATCGAGATCCAGGCCAGCGAGGCCCTCTGGTCCGACCACGCCGACGTGCTCAGCTCCATGGGTTTCGAGGTCGGCTGGGGCCGAACGCTGGAGCAGGCGCGCTCGACCATGGAGCTGCTGGTCGACGTGCTCGAGGCGCCGTCGCCCGAGCCGCTCGAGCGCTTCCTGCGGCGCATCCCGATGATCTTCAAGGTGGCGATCCTGTCGCCGCACGGCTGGTTCGGCCAGGCCGACGTGCTGGGCAAGCCCGACACCGGCGGTCAGGTCGTCTACATCCTCGACCAGGTGCGGGCACTCGAGCGCGAGATGCGGCACAGCATCCGTCAGCAGGGCCTGGACGTCCAACCGCAGATCATCGTGCTCACGCGGCTGATCCCCGAGGCCGAGGGCACGACCTGTGATCATCCGGTCGAGCCGATCCTGGGCACCGAGCACGCGCGGATCGTGCGCGTGCCCTTCCGCGACGAGAACGGCGAGGTGTTGCAGCACTGGATCTCTCGCTTCGAGATCTGGCCCTACCTCGAGCGCTACTCGATCGAGTGCGAGCACGTGCTGAGCGCCGAGTTCGGCGGCCGGCCCGACCTGCTGATCGGCAACTACTCCGACGGCAACCTCGTGGCCACGCTGCTGTCGAAGCGGCTGAAGGTCACGCAGTGCAACATCGCCCACGCGCTCGAGAAGACCAAGTACCTGCACAGCGACCTGTACTGGCGCGACCACGAGGACGAACACCACTTCGCCACGCAGTACTCGGTCGATCTCATGGCCATGAACTCGGCCGACTTCATCATCACCAGCACCTATCAGGAGATCGCCGGTACGCGCCAGACGGTCGGGCAGTACGAGAGCTACCAGAGTTACACGCTGCCCGGGCTGTACCGGGTGAACAACGGGATCGATCCCTTCGACCCGAAGTTCAACATCGTGTCGCCGGGGGCGGCCGAGGACGTGTTCTTCCCGTACTGGGAGGCCGAGCGCCGGGTCGAGTCGATGCACGACGAGCTCGACCGCATGATCTTCGGGCCGTCGGGCGAGGACGGCTTCGGCCATCTGGAGGACCGCACGAAACCGATCCTGATGACCTTGTCGCGACTGGACCGGATCAAGAACATCGCTGGCTTCGTCGAGTGGTACGCGCACAGCCCGGAACTGCGCGAGCGGGCGAACGTGCTGGTGGTCGGTGGGTTCGTCGATCCCTCGTGGTCGCGGGACGCCGACGAGCGGGCGCAGATCGAACGTCTGCACCGACTGTTCGCCGACCACGATCTCGACGGGCAGGTCCGGTGGGCGAACATGCTCACCGACAAGACCTTCGTGGGCGAGCTCTATCGCTACGTGGCCGAGCGCAAGGGCATGTTCGTGCAGCCGGCGCTGTTCGAGGCCTTCGGGCTGACGGTGATCGAGGCCATGGTCAGTGGTCTGCCCGTCTTCGCCACGCGCTACGGTGGCCCGCTCGAGATCATCCAGGACGGTCGCAACGGTTTCCACATCGACCCCAACCACGGCGGGCGCGCCGCGGAGCTCATGGCCCAGTTCGTCGACTCCTGCCGACAGGACCCCGATCTGTGGAACCGGACGTCGCGGGCGGCCTACGAACGGGTGCAGGAGCACTACACGTGGGGTCTCTACGCCCAGCGTCTGCTGGCCCTGTCGCGGGTCTACGGATTCTGGAAGTACATCACGAACATCGAGCGCGAGGAGACGGCCCGGTACCTGGACATGTTCTACGGGCTGATGGTCCGGCCCCTGGCCATGGGGGTCAGCGACCGGTCCTCCTGAAGACGGCCCGCACAACCGGGGAATCCCCGGTTTCTTGACCACTCGGGGTCTTGGTGTTAGCTTCCCGCGTCCGGTCTGGGGCCCATAGCTCAGTGGTCAGAGCAGACGGCTCATAACCGTTCGGTCCCAGGTTCGAGTCCTGGTGGGCCCACTCCTTCGGGAGACGATCGGGTGGCCACCCGGAGTCGTCCACCGGCGCCGGGCGACCGGTGTACGGATCGGGCGATTAGCTCAGCTGGCTAGAGCGCTCGCCTCACACGCGAGAGGTCACTGGTTCGAGTCCAGTATCGCCCACCATCGTCTTCCGATGCCGGCCCACGAGGTCGGCCACCCGCGGCGCCTTCGGCGGGCGCGCGACAGATCACCATCGGGGCCGTTGGATGGCCCGAGGAGTTGATCCCAACGAAGTCGTCGGTCTGCATCGTCCCGCCCTTCGCCGTGCGTCGGTCGTTCCCGGACCAGCCGCACGGCGGTGCAACGATGCCATCCGAAACCAGCGAGGGGTGGGCCGACCGGCCTGCCCCTCGTTTCGTTTCGGACCCTGTCCCGAGCCCCCCGCTTGGAGGCGAGCAGCTGTGAGTCCTTCGATCGATCCCCGCATCCTGAGCCAGATCGCCCATCTCGACGGTCAGGTCCATCGTCATCGCTCCGCCATCGCCGCCGGCCGCAAGCGCGAGTCGAACCTCGAGCAGCTACGGACCGAGTACGCAGCCGAGGCCAAGGGCCGGAAGAACCGCGTCGAGGAACTGGAGCAGGCGAACAAGTCGCTCGAGAAGGAGATCGAGGAGATCCAGGGCCAGGCCAAGCGGCACAACAGTCGCTTGAACGAGATCCAGGACACCCGCGAGTACCGCGCCCTGAACGAAGAGGTGCGCTATCTCCGCCGGCAGATCGAGACCAAGGAAGAGACGGTCCTGGCCAACATGGAGTTGCTCGAGAAGGCGCGGGCCGAGTTCGAGGAGGCCAACGCCGACTTCGAGGCGAAGGCGAAGGAAGTGACCGAGGAGATCGAGTCGATCCACGCCGAGCGCACCCGGCGCGAGACCGCCATGGCCGACGCGAGCAAGTCCCTCGACCAGTTCCTCGACCAGGCGGGCGAGGCCACGGCGCGCTGGTGGCGCCGCCGGGCCGAGCGGATGCCGCTGCCCGTGGTGTGGGCCACGAAGGACGCCTGCGGCTTCTGCCACACGAAGCTCACCCCGCAGAAGGCGCTCGAGGTGAGCCAGGGCCGGACCCGGGTCGTGTGTGACACCTGCGGGCGGATCGTGGTCGAGGCCCTGCACGAAGACTCGACGGTGTCCTAGTGGGTCGCCCGGACATCAGCGAGTTCGCCCTGCCGCCCGCCGAGTCCCCGTATCCCCACGGCGGACCGGCCGTCGTCTACACCGACGGCGCCTCCCGTGGCAATCCCGGGCCGGCGGCCTACGGCTGTGTGTACGCGCTCGAAGACGGCACCGTGCTCTGTGCCGAGGGCGTGGGCATCGGCGACGACACGAACAACGTGGCCGAATGGAAGGGCTGCATCGCCGCGCTGGAGCGGCTGACCGCCTGGGGAGTGACCGACGCGGTGCTGCGGTTGGACAGCGAACTCGTGGTGAAGCAGCTGCGGGGGATCTACAAGGTCAAGAAGGAGCACCTTCGCCCGCTCCACGAACGCGCCCGGACGCTGAGCGCGAGGATTCCGTCGTTCCGGATCGAGCACGTGCGGCGCGCGGACAACGCGCTGGCCGACGCCATGGCGAACTCCGCGCTCGACGAGGGCACGGCACGAGCCGACGCTTCCCACTGAGGGCTTTCGCGGCTACATTTCTGCTGCGAAGAGTCGGAGCCGGACAGGCGACCGCGAGCCCGCCTCCGGGCGGGAGCGAGGAAAGTCCGGGCACCACAGGGCAGGACGCTGGGTAACTCCCAGGGGGAGCGATCCCACGGAAAGTGCCACAGAGAACAGACCGCCTAAGCGGGCTCCGGCCCGCCGGCAAGGGTGAAACGGTGGGGTAAGAGCCCACCGCCTCTCCGGTGACGGAGAGGGCACGGTAAACCCCGTCTGGTGCAAGACCGAATAGGGGAGGAGAGACTGCCCGTCTCGACGACTCCCGGGTGGGTCGCTCGAGCCCGTGGGAAACCACGGGCCCAGAGAAATGGCCGCCACCCGTCGTGCCGTGAGGCGTGACGGTCACAGAACCCGGCTTACGACCGACTCCGACTCTTACGCCCCGGCCCCCCGGACGAACCCGTCATGCCTCAGCAGTCGAGCACCCCGGACGGCGGCCCCGGTCCGCTGTGGGATCTCCCCACCCGCGACGACCTCCGGGCCGGCGCCGACCTCGCGCATGCGCTCGCGCTGCCGACGGTGGCCGGACAGATCCTCTGGCGGCGGGGATTCACCGCGGCCGAGGCCGCGGCACGGTGGCTCGAGCCCGACGCGGCCGATCTGCACGATCCCTCCGATCTCCCCGACCTGGACGCCGCCGTGGTCAGGATCGGGCACGCGATCGACGACGGCGAGCGGATCGTCGTCCACGGCGACTACGACGCCGACGGGATCTGCGGAACCGCGCTGCTCACCCGTGGTCTGCGCCGGTTGGGAGCGGTGGTCGAGCCCTTCGTTCCCGATCGCCAGCGCGACGGGTACGGGGTCGCCCGTCGGCTGATCGAGCACGCGGGCCGCAGTCACGTGGGCCTGCTGATCACCGTCGACACCGGCAGCGCGGCGCACGAGGCCCTGGGCCGGGCGCGCGAACTCGGGATCGACGTGATCGTGTGCGATCACCATCGTTTCGAGCGGCATCCCGACGGCGCAGAGTGGTTCGTGAACCCTCTGCGTCCCGACAGCCGCTACCCGCACGCCGACCTTTGCGGTGGCGGGATCGCGTACCAGCTGCTGCGCGCCGTGGCCGCCGCCCGCGGTGGAGACGCCGACGAAGAGCTCCCCCTGGCCGCACTCGCCACCATCGGCGACCAGATGCCCCTGCGCGGCGAGAATCGAATCCTGGTACGCCGGGGGCTCGCGGCTCTCGGTGCCACCCGGATCCCGGGCCTGCGCGCGCTGATGGAGGTCGCGCGGATCGGCCGGCGGGTCGACGTCGAGGACGTGGCCTTCCAGATCGCTCCGCGCATCAATGCGCCGGGGCGGATCGAGCGCGCCCGGACCACGCTCGACCTGTTGCTCGCACCCGACGCGGTGTCCGCACGCAGCGGGGCGCAGCGGCTCGAGGCCCTGAACCGCGAGCGCAAGCGGATCGGCGCCGAGTGCGCCGACGACGCGGTCGCCATGGCGGAGCGCCGGATCGCGGAGCGCGATCCCGCGGGTCTGGTTCTGTCGTCGCCGGCGTGGCACCGGGGCGTGGTCGGGATCGCGGCGGCGAAGGTCGCCCGTGCCTACGGTCGGCCGGCCCTGCTGCTGGCGGTCGAGGGCGACGGGGCGGTGGGCAGCGCCCGGAGCGTGCCCGGTGTGGACCTCGTCGAGGTGCTCGACCAGTGCGCCGACCTGCTCGATCGCTATGGCGGGCACGCGGCCGCGGCCGGTCTGGCCGTGGCGTCGGAGCATGTCGCGGAGCTCGAGGACCGCTTCCACCGTGCCATCCGGCGCCCGGCGGGCGCCGAGGTCGCCCCGCCCCTGCGCATCGACGCGATCCTGGGCCACGAAGACCTCGACGAGGACCTGGCCGCGTTCTTGAATGCCCTGGGTCCTTTCGGGCAGGACAACCCCAGTCCCCGCCTCGCGGGGCTGGGATGGCGGCATCGGCGGTCGCCCCGCGTGGTCGGAGAGCGTCACCTGCGGCTGGATCTCGACCACGGAGGGCGCGCGCGGGGCCTGATCGCGTTCGGGCAGGCCGAGGCCTGGATGCCCACGGCGGTGGGAGCACCCGACCTCGACGTGGCCTTCACCGTGCGGTACCGACCCGATTCGAATTACGATGTATGGGAGCTCACACTCGACGGACTCCGACCTGCCTCCGGCTCCGGGCCCGCGGTGGGTGGTCAGGAACCAGGAGGAACCCAGGAGCAACCTTGATCTCGAAGCCGGCGACACGCACCAATCCCCTCGACCTCGAAGGCCGCATGTCCGCGGTCGTCGAACAGGTGCGCGCGTACCACGCGGAGGCCGATCTCGAGAAACTCTGGCGCGGGTTCCACGTTGGCCGCGACGCCCACGACGGGCAGAACCGCAAGAGCGGTGAGCCCTACTTCACCCACTGTGTGAGCGTGGCCGAGGCCCTTACGGACCTCCGTATGGACGTCGACACGATCGTGGCGGGGCTGCTGCACGACGTGGTCGAAGACACCGGAATCGGACTCGACGACGTGCGCGAGACCTTCGGTGACGACGTGGCCCTGCTCGTCGACGGCGTGACCAAGATCAACGAGATCCGCTACGCCAATCCCGAGGCGCAGCAGGCCGAGAACTACCGCAAGATGCTGCTGACGATGGCCAAGGACGTGCGGGTCATCCTGATCAAGCTCTGCGACCGCCTGCACAACATGCGCACGATCGCCTCGCTGTCGCGTCACCGGCAGGAGGCGATCGCGCAGGAGACGCTGAACGTCTACGCGCCGCTGGCCCACCGCTTCGGGATCGCCCGGCTGAAGTGGGAGCTCGAGGACCTCGCGTTCGAGACCCTGCATCCCGACGACCACGCCGCGATCCTGCAGGGCATCCGCGAGCAACGGTCCGAGCGGGAGGGCATCATCGAGGCCTTCACCCGGCCGCTGTGTCGCCTGCTCGACAAGGCGGGGATGAGCTACGAGGTCCAGGGCCGACCGAAGCACTACTACTCGGTCTGGCGGAAGATGCAGTCGCGCAGCATGCCGCTCGCCAAGATCTTCGACCTGCTGGCCGTCCGGTTGATCGTGGACGAAGTCGGCGATTGCTACCATGCGCTGGGCCTGGTGCACGCCAACTGGGTGCCGATCCACGACCGGTTGAAGGACTACATCGCCAATCCGAAGCAGAACGCCTACCAGTCGCTGCACACCACCGTGCACGGCCCCGACGGCCATCTGATCGAGGTGCAGATCCGTACCCACGAGATGCATCGCCGCGCCGAGGTGGGGATCGCCGCACACTGGCTCTACAAGGAAGGTCGCGACGACCGTCCGGCCAAGCCCGGCGACCGCCTCGACGAACAGATGCAGTGGTTCCGCGAGGTGCTCGAACTGCAGCAGGACGTCCACGACCCGCGCGAGTTCATGGAGGCGCTGAAGATCGACCTCTTCCAGGACGAGGTCTACGTCTTCAGTCCCAAGGGCGAGGTCTTCAAGATGGCGCAGGGGTCCACGCCGCTGGACTTCGCGTTCCACGTGCACAGCGAGGTCGGTCTGCACTGTAGCGGGGCGCGGGTCGACGGACGGCTCGTGTCGTTGCGTTATCCGCTGCGCAGTGGTGAGACGGTCGAGGTGCTCACGAACAAGAACGCCAGTCCCAGCCCCGGCTGGCTCGAGATCGTCCAGACCAGCAAGGCCAAGCACAAGATCCGGCAGTGGATCAAGGCCACGCAGTTCGAAGAGTCGGTCAAGCTGGGCCGCGAGATGGTCGAGCGCGAGCTGAAGAAGCGCAAGGCGCTCGACCTGTTCGAGTCGAAGATCGAAGAGGTGTCGCAGGATCTGGGGCACACCGACCCCGACCGGCTGCTCGCGGCCATCGGCAACGGTGCGGTGCCGCTGCAGCGGGTGCTGAACAAGATGGCGCCGCCGCCCGAGAAGAAGCGCCGGATCATCCCGCTTCCCGACCGCCTGTCGAAGGCGCTCAAGCGTCCCGCGGCCGGAGGGGTGCGGATCCAGGGCGTGGACAACCTCATGATCAGCTTCGCCAAGTGCTGCCAGCCGGTGCCGGGCGATGCGATCAAGGGAATCGTGACCATCGGCCGTGGCGTGAGTGTTCACCGCGCCGACTGCGACAACCTCGGCCCCGACCGCATCGAGCCCGAGCGCCTGATCGACGTGAACTGGGACGTGGGCGAAGAGACCGCGTTCCCCGTGCAGTTGATCGTGGCCGGGCACGACCGCCTGAATCTGTTGGCCGACATCTCGCGAGCGATCAGCGACATGGGCGTGAACATCCAGGCCGGCAGTTTCGAAGGCGAGCACGAGTACGCCCACTGCACCTTCGTGATCGAGGTCCGCAACCTGTCGCACCTCGACCGGATCATCCGCGCGATCCGGGGCCTGAACGGGGTGGACCGGGTCGAACGCGCTGCGGTCGGTCTCAGCGACGGGACGGCATTCGAGTCCGGGACCGACGCATGAGGGTCGTCCTGCAGCGCGTTCGTCAGGCCTCGGTCACCGTGGCCGACACCGTGACCGGATCGATCGACCGCGGGCTGTTGATCCTCTGTGCCTTCCGCGAGAACGACACCGAAGCCGAGCTCGAGTGGATGGCGCGCAAGTGTGTCGAGTTGCGGATCTTTCCCGACGACGAGGGAAAGATGAACCGCGGCCTGCGCGACGTGGACGGCGCCGTGCTCGTGGTGTCGCAGTTCACCCTCTACGGCGATGCGCGCAAGGGACGTCGTCCGAGCTTCGTGGGCTCGGCTCCGGGCGAGCAGGCCGAGCGTCTGTACGATCGTTTCGTCCGGTGTCTCCGGGACCTCGACGTCCGCGTGGCCACCGGCATCTTCGCCGCCGACATGCAGGTCGAACTGCAGAACGACGGTCCGGTCACGTTGATCCTCGACCGCGATGCCGACGGCGGAGCATGAACGGGCACCCCTTCCTGCGACCCGGTGATCGACCGCTGGTCCTGGCCAGCCGCAGTCCGCGGCGGGCCGAGATCCTGCGGGCGCAGGGACTCGACTTCACCGTGCAACCGGCGGGCATCGACGAGACCGTGCTCGACGACGAGACCCCCGCGGCGCACGTTTGTCGGCTCGCCCTGGAGAAGGCGCGCGCCGTGGCGGCGGATCATCCCGACGCCATGGTCCTCGGCTCGGACACCGTGGTGGTGATCGACGGCGAGATCCTCGGAAAGCCCGAGGACGAGGCCGAGGCGCGGGCCATGCTGCGACGCCTCGCCGGCCGCGAGCACGCGGTGTACAGTTCGGCCGCGCTGGTCACCGACGGGACGCAGGGCGTGGACCACGACGTCACGCGGGTGCGCTTCCGGGAACTCGACCACGTCGAGATCGCGGCCTACGTGGCCAGCGGCGAGCCCATGGACAAGGCCGGGGCCTACGGGATCCAGCAGCGCGGTGCGCTGCTGGTGGCCGGAATCGACGGCTGCTACTTCAACGTGATGGGCCTGCCGCTGCAGGCCTTCCGGCGCGTCTGGATCGAGGTCGTGGGGCCGATCGCCGGCCACCCGGCGGGCCCGGCGAACCCGACCGACACGGGAACAGGAGGATCGGCGTGAGCACTTCCACCGTGGCCTACCGCGACGGAGCGGTCCACCTGCTCGACCAGACCCGGCTGCCGCACCACGAAGAGGTGCTGGTCTGCGGCGACGTGCCGACCCTGGTCGACGCGATCCGCCGCCTGGTGGTGCGCGGCGCGCCGGCGATCGGCGTGGCCGCCGGCCACGGCGTGGTCATGGCCGCCGAACGCCGCCTGGACACCGGTGGCGACTTCGTGGCGGGCGTGCGCGAGGACATCGAGACCCTGCGCGCGTCGCGGCCGACCGCCGTGAACCTCGGCTGGGCGCTCGACCGCCAGGTGGTCGTGCTCGACCGGATGGCCGCCGCCGAGCCCACCGCCGTGCGCGACGCCCTGGCCGCCGAGGCCCGGGCGATCCACGCCGAGGACGAGGAGCTGTGCCGGCGCATGGGGCGCTTCGGCGCCGAGCTGTTGCCCGACCCGGCCACGGTGATCACCCACTGCAACACCGGTGCCCTGGCCACCGCCGGCATCGGCACGGCCCTGGGCGTGATCCTCACCGCCGCCGAACAGGGACGCACCGTGAAGGTGTTCGCCGACGAGACCCGCCCGCTGCTGCAGGGCGCCCGGCTCACGGCCTGGGAGCTGCGGCGGGCCGGAGTGGGCGTCGAGGTGATGAGCGACGGGGCGGCCGGCTGGTGCCTGCACACCCAGCCCGTCGACGCCGTTCTGGTGGGCAGCGACCGGATCGCCGCCAACGGCGACGTGGCCAACAAGATCGGCACCTACCCGCTGGCCGTCCTGGCCCGTCGCCACGGGGTGCCGTTCTACGTGGTGGCCCCGACGAGCACCGTGGACTTGACGCTGCCGGCCGGAGATGGCATTCCCATCGAACAGCGCGATTCCGCCGAGGTGACCGCCTACGGCGGGCATCCGGTGGCCCCGGAGGGGGTCGGGGGCTTCAATCCGGCCTTCGACGTCACCCCGGCCGAACTGGTGTCGGCCATCGTGACCGACCAGGGGGTGTTGCGGCCGCCCTACGGCCCGGCCCTGGAGTCCGCGGTGGCGGCCTCGCGCGCAAACCACTGATCCCGCGGCGCCTGCGGCGCCCGTGGTTCCTTGACACGCTCGCGAGCGGTTGTTAATTTTGCGAGCCTTGCGCCGACGGGCCTGAGCCCGTGGGCGCCGTCGTGCCCGCGCGCCGCCCGCTCACGAGCGGAGGCCGGATCGCAGCGGGACGCACTGGGATTTCCCCGTCTGGGCAGCTGGACGTTCGGAACTCCGCACCGGGTCGTCCGGGGCGGAGTCGATCGTGAGGGCTCCGGGCTCGTTCGGAGCACCCGACGACCGGACATCCGCGTGGAGGCAGAACCGTGAAGATGACCGTGAGCGCCAAGGCCGAGACCGTCGAGCGTCGCTGGTACGTGGTCGACGCCGCGTCGGCCCCGCTGGGCCGTGTCGCGAGCCGGGTGGCGACCGTGCTCCGAGGCAAGCACAAGCCGAGCTACACGCCCCACGTCGACTGCGGCGACCACGTGATCGTGGTGAACGCCGAGCAGCTCCAGCTGACCGGCGGCAAGTTGGACGGCAAGATCTACGACCGGTATTCCGGTTACCAGAGCGGTCGGTACCTCCGCACCGCCCGCGAGCAGATGGATCGCGACCCACGGGTCGTGGTCGAGTCCGCCGTACGCGGCATGCTGCCCAAGAACAAACTGGGCCGCTCGATGATCAAGAAGCTGAAGGTGTACACCGGCGCCGAGCATCCGCACGCCGCCCAGAGCCCCGAGCCGCTCGAGTTGAATCTCTAGAGTGACGTTCGCGCCGGGTTCGGCGCGCCGGAGAGAGCATGAACGAAACGCAGACGACGACTCGTCCGATCGCCGACCGGGCCTACGCCACGGGACGCCGCAAGGAGGCCACCGCGCGCGTGTGGATCACTCCTGGTTCCGGCAAGTTCACGGTCAACGGCCGCGCCTTCGAGGATTATTTTCCCACGCCGACTCGCCGCATGGTGATCGAGCAGCCACTGACGCTGGTCGAGCGCAAGGGTGAGCTCGACGTCTTGGTGACCGTGCGTGGTGGCGGTGTGGGGGGTCAGGCGGGCGCCGTGCGTCACGCCCTCGCCCGCGCCCTGGTGAACATGGACGAGGAGCTGCGCCAGACCCTGCGTAAGGCCGGGTTCCTCACGCGCGATGCCCGCGAGGTCGAGCGCAAGAAGTACGGTCAGCCGGGCGCACGCAAGCGCTTCCAGTTCAGCAAGCGCTAGGCTGGACGATCAGACCGGGGGTGCCACGGCGCTCCCGGAAATCCGCACCCGACCCCGAGCCTGTCCGCACAGGTGCGCCGAAGGGCGTCGCGGAAGGTGTCGACGGGCGGGGAGGCACAACCTGGATCCCACGGGCGGCGCAAGGTGCGTCGCGCCAGAGAGGTGAAACATGGCCGTCGAGGTCACGCTCAAGGAATTGCTCGAAGCGGGTGTCCATTTCGGACACCAGACCCGCAAGTGGAACCCCAAGATGCGCGATTACATCTTCATCGCGCGCGGTGGGATCCACATCATCGATCTGCAGAAGACGATGAGTCACATCCGTCCCGCCTTCGAGTTCCTGACGAAGACGGCCGCCTCGGGCAAGAAGGTCCTCTTCATCGCCACCAAGAAGCAGGCGCGTCAGCCGCTGGTGGAGGCCGCCGAGGCCGTGAACCAGCCCTACGTGTCCGAGCGCTGGCTCGGGGGCATGCTCACCAACTTCCAGACCATCAGCGGCAGCATCCGCAAGCTCGAGGAGATCGAGTCGAGGATCGCCGGCGGTCAGTCCGAGCAGATGACCAAGAAGGAACTGCTCGAGTACACACGGCAGCACGAGAAGCTGGTGCGTAACCTCGGCGGGATCCGCGACCTGAAGCGGCTCCCCGGTGCGGTCTTCGTGATCGACGCCAAGGAAGAGGAGACCGCGGTCAAGGAAGCCAACAAGCTCGGCATCCCCGTGGTCGGAATCGTCGACACCAACGCCGATCCCGATGTGATCGACTACCCGGTGCCCGGCAACGACGACGCGATCCGCTCGATCCAGCTCTTCGCGCGCCTGGCCAAGGAAGCCATCGCCGAGGGTCTGGCCCTGGGCAGCGAGGGCCAGAGCGCCGAGGTCGAGAAGCAGGAGGCCAAGGCCCAGGGCGAAGCCGCGAGCAGCGGACAGGCCCAGAGCAGCACGACCGAGGTCACGAGCAAGTCCGCCGGTTAGTCCATTCGCCTTCCGGGGGTCCAGCGGGATCCCCACCCGGTTCCCCGGAACCGACTCCCAGACCGTGACCGGAACGATCGCCACGCCCGGCCCCGCGTCGAGCGCCGCGATCCGCCCGGCAGGATCGTGAACACTTCCACCTCGAGGAAATCCGCCCCATGAGCATCAGCGCCGCCCAGGTCAAGGAGCTCCGGGAACGCACCGGAGCCGGCATGATGGACTGCAAGAAGGCCCTGACCGAGACCGACGGTGACGTCGACAAGGCCATCGAGTTCCTGCGCACCAAGGGCATGGCCAAGGCCGAGAAGAAGGCCGACCGCGCGACCAAGCAGGGTCTGGTGGAGAGCTACATCCATCCCGGCGGCGGCGTGGGCGTGCTCGTCGAGGTGCTGTGCGAGACCGACTTCGTGGCCCGCACCGACGACTTCAAGGGCTTCGTGCACGACGTGGCCATGCACATCGCGGCGACCGGCCCGCTGGCCCTGAGCGCCGACGAGCTCGACCAGTCCACGCTCGAGGCCGAGCGCGAGATCTACGTGAAGCAGGCCATGGAAGAGGGCAAGCCGCAGGAGATCGCCGAGAAGATGGTCGAGGGGCGGCTGAAGAAGTTCCGCAAGGAGAACGCCCTGCTCGAGCAGCCCTTCGTGAAGAATCCCGACCAGACGATCGAGGAGCTGGTGAAGGAGAAGGTGGCCAGCCTGGGTGAGAACATCCGGATCCACCGCTTCGCCCGTTTCGCGATCGGGGACTGAACACCGAACCGATCTTCCGAGCGCCCGTTCCGATTGGAGCGGGCGCTCTTCTAGGACCATGGCCCGTTACCGACGCATCCTGCTGAAGCTGAGCGGCGAGCTGCTGCGCGACGACGAGCAGCCGCTGTCGGGACCGCGCATGGCCGAGGCCGCCGCCGCCCTGAAGACGGCCCACGACCTGGGCGTGCAGGTGGCCGTGGTGGTGGGCGGCGGCAATCTGCTGCGCGGCCGCGACCACGCCGACGGCGACGTCCGCCCCGAGGTCGACCAGGTCGGCATGCTGGCCACCGTGCTCAACGTGGGCCTGCTGCGTCTGCACCTCGAGCGCGCCGGCCTCGACGCCCGGGTCATGACCCCGCGTGCCGTCGAGCCCGTGAGCGAACGCTTCGACCGCCGCGCGGCCGTCGAGGCCCTCGAAGCCGGCGCCGTGGTCCTGCTGGGCGGAGGCACCGGCAACCCCTTCTTCTCGACCGACTCCGCGGCCGCGCTCCGGGCGATCGAGCTGCGCTGCGACGCCCTGCTCAAGGGCACCCTGGTCGACGGCGTGTACGACAAGGATCCCAACCGCCACGACGACGCCCGCCGCTTCGACCGCGTGAGCTTCGACGAAGTGATCCGCCGCGATCTCAAGGTGATGGACCAGACCGCCGTGGCCCTGTGCCGCGACAACGACATGCCCGTGGTTGTCTTCGACCTCAAGACACCCGACAATCTGGTGGCGTTCCTGGAGGAACGGATCCAGGGGACGGTCGTGGAACCCGACCGGGCCTGAACGCCCCGGCGCCGGCACCGCGCCGCCGCGCCGCCGCGCCCGGGCCCGGCGACGATCCGAAGCGAAGAAAGGACCCGCGATGCTCGACAGCATCAAGACCGAGGCCAAGCAGCACATGGGCCGCTGCCTGGACGATCTGAAGCGCAACCTCTCGCAGATCCGCACCGGCAAGGCCAGCCCGGCCCTGCTCGACGGAATCCAGGCCGAGGCCTACGGCCAGAAGATGCCCATCAACCAGCTGGCGACGCTGGCCTCGCCCGAGCCGCGCCTGCTGACGATCACGCCCTTCGACGCCTCGCAGATCGGAGCGATCGAGAAGGCCATCCTGGCCAGTGACCTGGGCATCAACCCCACCAACGACGGCACCATCATCCGCCTGCCGATCCCGCCGCTGAACGAGGAACGCCGCAAGGAGTTCGTGAAGATGGCCAAGCAGCGCGGCGAAGAGGCCAAGGTCGCCATCCGCGGCGCCCGCCGCGACGCCAACGACCAACTGAAGAAGGCCCAGTCCGACGGCGACATCACCGAGGACGAGAAGCACCGCGGCGAGAACGAGATCCAGAAGCTCACCGACGACCACGTGAAGAAGGTCGACGAGATCCTGGAGGCGAAGGAGAAGGAGATCATGGAGGTATAGGAATACGCCTCGAGGTCCTTTTCCGACAAGCAGTTACCGTTCGCGGGAACGATCTCGACAACTTTCCCAACTTACGAAGTCGATCCTGCGCTGGTTACTTGGTCCCGGCGGAATGTGGGCGAAGGGCCTGGTGCGATGCACTGGGCCCTTCGTATTTTCGCAATGGAGCCCTGATAGACTGAATGATGGAGACGTCGTGGAGCAATCTGCTCGAGCTGCACTGACCGTTGCTCTCTGCCTAGCTCTCGGGTCGTCGGCCAGTGCCAACGATGGGTGCTGCTGCCCGGACAGCCCGACCTTCTCGCGACCGGATCTGCCCCAGGTCGTCATCGGGGTAGTCATCGCGGCGGTCGACTCGACCGCCTGGGCCGTGGAGGTTCTCGCAACATGGTCGACCGACACGCCGGACACGCTTTTGGTCGCCACGTTTCCGCACGCGCCCGAGACCGCGTGCTGGC
>DATFKK010000095.1 GCA_035268685.1 Candidatus Krumholzibacteriia bacterium
TGCATCGCCTGACGGTGCGCGTGGACCGTGCCGAGCACGTGGCCGAGACCGCGGCCCTGATCGAACGGGTGCTGCTGCGCCGGCATCGCGACGTCGACGACGTGCGCCTGGTGGTGCCCGAGGCCCTGCTGCGGCAGCAGCAGCGCACGCAGCGGATCTTCAACGTGGTCATGGGCACGATCGCGGGGATCTCGCTGCTCGTGGGTGGGATCGGCATCATGAACATCATGCTGGCCAGCGTGCTCGAGCGGACCCGCGAGATCGGCATCCGCCGCGCGGTGGGCGCCCGGCAGGCCGACGTGCTCGCGCAGTTCCTGACCGAGGCCGTGGTGGTGTCGGTGCTCGGCGGGCTGCTGGGCATCGGGCTGGGCTTCGTGCTCACCGCCGCGATCTCGGCCACGGCCGGGTGGCCGGTGGCGATCTCGGTGCCGGGCGTGGTGCTGGCCTTCGGGGTCTCGGTGATGGTCGGCGTGGTCTTCGGCTTCGTCCCGGCGCGCAATGCCGCGCGCCTGGATCCCATCGAGAGCCTCCGTTACGAGTGATGGCATGAGCATCGAGTACGAACCCATCGGAGTCTTCCACACGCCGTTCACCCGGGCCCGCGGCATGCCGGTGCAACCGAGCGGGGCGAAGGGCGTGCGTGGGACCATCGAGATCGAGCCGCGCTTCCGCGACGGACTCCGCGACCTCGACGGCTTCTCGCACGTGATCGTGCTCTACCACCTGCACCGGATCGAGGGCTACGAGCTGATCGTCACGCCGTACCTCGACACCGAGCAGCACGGGATCTTCGCGACCCGCTCGCCGCGGCGTCCGAATCCGATCGGGCTGTCCGTGCTGCACCTCGAACGCATCGAGAACGGCACCCTGTTCGTCGAGGGCGTCGACGTGCTCGACGGCACGCCGGTGCTCGACCTCAAGCCCTTCGTTCCCGACTTCGACGCGCGCGACGTCCTGCGCCTGGGCTGGCTGGAGACGGTGTCCGGCGACGCCCGGCACCGGCGCAGCGACGGTCGCTTCCACCCGGACGAGTGATCACGCCATGATCCGAGACCTCGTGTTCGCCCTGTTGCTGATCCCCGCCGTCGTCGCGGCCGACGACGCGGTCGTCCTCACGCTGGACCAGGCGGTCGACCTCGCGCTCGAACGCAGCTTCGAGGCCCGCACGCTCCGGCTCGACCTCTACCGTGCCGAGCAGAACGCCGAGGCCGCACGAGGTCGCTTCAAGAGCTTCGCCGATCTCGAGTTCCGGACGCCCAGCTACGACCAACGCTTCTTCGAGAAGCCGGTGCCCGGGCAACCGAGCGTGTTCGAACAGACCGAAGCCTTCGAGTGGGAGGGGAGCCTGAGTCTGAACCAGCCGCTGCCCACCGACGGTCTGATCACTCTGAGCAGTTCGCTGCGGCTGTTGCAGCAGCAGACCTTCCTCGAGGTCGAGGACACCGAGTTCGAGGACAACCGGTTCTTCACGTCGATGCGTCTGGGCATCAGCCAGCCACTCTTCGTCCCGAACGAGCTGGCTCTCGGACGCGAGCGCGCCGAGCTCGAACTCGACCGGGCCCGGATGCGCTTCACGCGCACCGAACTCGACGTGATCTACCGCGTGACCGAGGGCTTCTTCTCGTTGTTCCGCGCCCAGCAGCAGCTGGAGATCGCGCGGTCCACGCGCGACCAGCAGCTCGAGAGTTCCGACCTGGCCCAGCGGAAGTACGAGGCGGGGCTGATTCCCGAGGTCGAGGCCCTGCAGATGCAGGTGGACCTGGCCCGGAGCGAGAGCGAACTGCTGCAGGCCCGTGGCACCCTGGTGCGGGCGCGCGATTCCTTCTTGCTGACCGTCGGCCTGGCGATGGAGGAGTCCGTCGAGGTCCGGGCGAGCGTGAGCGTGCCGGAGGTCGAAATCGATCCGGACTTCGCGCTGGAGCACGCCCTCGAGCACCGCAACGAGATCCGGGAGGGACGGATCGACGAGCGCCTGGCCGAGATCACGCTGAAGCAGACCGACGCTCGGCGCACCGTGCGCGGCGAACTCCGCGGCTTCTACGACATCAGTGGGATCAGCGACGACGCACTGCGCGACAGCGGATCGGTCCCCGACCTTCTCGACTCGAGTTTCGACGATCTTCGCGAGCGTCCGGACAATCGCGGCGTGAGCTTGAGCCTGAGCGTTCCCCTGTGGGACTCGGGGGTGAACGCGGCGGAGGTCGCGGCCGCCGAGGCGACACTCGAACGGCAGGAGCTGGACGCCGCCGAGGCCCGACGTCGGGTGGTCCGCGACGTGCGTTCGACGCTGGCCCGTGTCCGCGAGTCGAGACAGAGGCTCGACGTGCTCCAACGGAGCGAGACGGTGGCCGAACGCAGCTACGAGATCAGCCGGGCACGCTTCGACAACGGCGAGATCACCAGCCAGGATCTCGCCCTCGATCGTGATCGGCTCGTGCAGGCACGGCAGGCCACGCTCGACGCCTCCATCCAGCTGCGGTTGGCCCTCGCCGATCTGGCCCGGCAGACGCTCTTCGACTTCGAGGACCGTCGGAGTCTGGTGGGCGAGGGCTGAGGGGGCGCTCCGCATCCGCGCACCGGCCCGTCACGAAAGGACTCACGAGCCGCGGACGTTCCGGGATGACCCCGGTCCCCCTCGCTCCGGCCGCGCAGCGTCTTCCCACTGGGGAAATCCCGCACAGGAGAGCTGCTCCGGATCGTGGCGAGCGACGGCTGCTCGTGCTCCGGCCGAGGCGTGATCGCGTCGGCCGTGCGCGGACGAGGAGACCGCGAGCCCCGACGCCGGGAGGCCCGAATCCATGCCGATCTTCCACTTGCGGAGCCGCCAGCATCTGGATCGCCCGCGCGACGAAGTCTTCGGCTTCTTCGCGAAGGCCGCGAACCTCGGCGTGATCACCCCCGACTGGCTGCGGTTCGAGATCCTCACGCCAGGCGATCCCGCGATGCGGGTGGGGTTGCTGCTCGACTACCGGATCCGCCTGCGGGGCATTCCGATGCGGTGGCAGAGCGAGATCACGACGTGGGAACCGCCCCACCGCTTCGTCGACGAGCAGCGCCGCGGGCCCTACTCGCGGTGGCACCACACCCACTCATTCCGCGCCGACGGCGACACCACCTGGGTCGAGGACCACGTCGAGTACGCCTCGATCGGCGGTCACCTGGCGAACAAGCTGTTCCTCGAGCCACAGCTCCGCGCGATCTTCGAGCACCGGCAGCGGGTGATCGGTGAGATGTTCGGCGATGTCACGCCACCCGTCACCGAGCTCCTCGGCACGAAGGCCCCCGTGGGTGGCGTCCGGCCCGGGGCGGTCGACGGCGCATGAGGATTGCGATCGTGGGAGCGGGGATCAGTGGTCTGGTGTGCGCGCACCTGCTGCATCGCGACCACGAAGTGACCGTGTTCGAGGCGGCCGACCACATCGGAGGCCACACGAACACCGTCGACGTCGAGGATCCCACGGGGACGGTCCCGGTCGACACCGGGTTCATCGTGTTCAACGAGGTCAACTACCCGAACTTCGTGCGTCTGCTCGAGGAACTCGGGGTGGAATCGCGGTCCACCCGTATGGGATTCTCGGTGCGCGACGACCGCGACGGCACCGAGTACGCCGGGGCTTCTCTCGGCCACGTGTACGCGCAGAAGCGGAATCTGCTGAAGCCGGGGTTCCACCGCATGGTCTACGATCTGCTTCGGTTCTACCGCGAGGCTCCGGGTCTGCTCGAGGGCGACGACCAGCGGACACTCGGCCAGTACCTGCGCCAGAACGGCTACGGTCGACGATTCGTCGAGCAGCACATCGTGCCCATGGGGGCCGCTCTCTGGTCGTGCAGCGAGCGGCAGATGGACGACTTCCCCGCCCGGTTCTTCGTGCAGTTCATGCACAACCATCGCATGCTGCACCTGAAGGGCCGTCCCGGCTGGCGCGTGATCGAGGGCGGTAGTCGGGAGTACGTGAAGAAGATGGTGGCTCCGTTCCGCGAGAAGATCCACCTGGGTACGCCGGTCGAGACCGTCGACCGCGACGTGAACGGGGTGACCGTGAAGGCGCGCGGGCACGAGGCCGCGCGATTCGACCGCGCGATCCTGGCCTGTCATTCCGACCAGGCCCTGCGGCTCCTCGGCGACGACGCCACCGACAGCGAGCGCCAGGTGCTGGGAGCGATCCCATATTCGGTGAACGACACGGTCCTGCACACCGACACCCGGGTCCTGCCACGGACACCGAAGACCTGGTCGAGCTGGAACTACCGGGTCCGCCCGGACCGCGACACCATCGACACGGCCACCGTGACCTACCACATGAACCAGCTCCAGAGTCTGCAGGCCGAGCGCGACTACTGCGTCACGTTGAACGACCACGATCTCGTCGACGACGAATCGGTCCTGCGACGGTTCCGCTACGAACACCCGCAGTACACCACGGCCGGGGTCGCGGCCCAGCAGCGTTACGACGAGATCTCGGGCATCCACCACACGTGGTTCTGCGGAGCCTACTGGGGATGGGGCTTCCACGAGGACGGCGTGCGCAGCGCCCTGCGGGTCTGTGAGGACTTCGGTGCCCGACTCGGAGGTGAGCCGTCGTGACCAGCGCGATCTACGAAGGACGGGTGCGCCATCGACGCTTCGCTCCCGTGGGCCACTCCTTCGCCTACGGCGTCGCCATGCTGTACCTCGACCTCGACGAGGTGGAGACGGTGCTCTCGAAGGCACCGCTCGCGGCCGTCCGTGGGATCGCTCCGTTGCGTTTCGCCGCACGGGACTACCTTCCCGAGCGCCCGCGGCCCGACGACGTGGTGTCGTTGAAGTCGGCGGTGCTCGATCGGGTGGAGGCGGCGACGGGAGAGCGGCCCGACGGTGCGGTGCGCCTGCTCACCCACGTGCGCACCTTCGGCCACGTCTTCAATCCCGTCAGTTTCTACTACTGCTTCGACCGCGACGGCCAACGCGTGGCCGCCGTGCTGGCGGAGATCACGAACACACCGTGGCGCGAGCGCCACTGCTACGTGGTCCGACCGCCCGAGACCTCGCGTCGGGGCTCGTGGCACGAGTTCGACAAGGACTTCCACGTCTCTCCCTTCATGCCCATGGATCAGAGCTACCGGTGGTTCTTCGCGCCGCCCGAGGACTCGCTGCTGGTGCACATGGAGAACTTCCAGGACAGCGAACGGCGCTTCGATGCCACGCTCCGCCTCGAGCGCAGGCCTCTCGACCGGAAGGGGCTGCTGCGCGTCCTCCTGCGGTACCCATTGATGACCTTGCAGGTGGTCGTGGGGATCCACTGGCAGGCCCTGCGCTTGTGGCGCAAGCGCGTGCCCTTCTTCTCGCACCCGAAGAACGACCGAAACCACGCGGACGGTCCCGTGGCCTCCGCCGACGGCCCCCGGAGTCGGACGACATGACCAGTGTCACCCATTCCCCGGGCCGGCCCCGCACCCGCGCGGCCCGTCCGGACGAGCGATTGGCGCGCCACCTCTTCTTCCGGGTGCTGCGCGGTATGCGGCACGGACGCCTGGAGATCGTCGAGGACGACGAGCGCCACGCCTTCGGGCCCGATCCCGAGGGCAGCGAGCTGCACGTCGAGGTCCGCATCCACGATCCGTCGTTCTATCCGTCCATGCTGCTCGAGGGCACGGTCGGAGTCGGCCGGGCCTTCATCGAGGAACACTGGACCTGCGACGACCTGGGTGGGCTGATCCGGCTGTTCGTGCGCAACGGTGCCACGCTGAACACCTGGCGCAGCAGCTGGGCCTGGTTGACGAGACCGCTGCAGCGCGCGTGGTTGTGGGCCCGTCGCAACACCATGGAGGGCTCGCGGCGCAACATCCACGAGCACTACGACCTGGGCAACGACTTCTTCGCCACCTTCCTCGATCCCACCATGATGTACTCGGCGGCCTTCTACCCGAGTGCGGAGTCGACACTGGAAGAAGCGTCGGTGGCCAAGCTGCACCGGATCTGCCGGAAGCTCGATCTGAACCCCGACGACCGGGTACTGGAGATCGGCACCGGCTGGGGCGGATTCGCCATCCTGGCGGCCCGTGACTATGGCTGCCATGTGACCACGATCACCATCAGCGAGGAGCAGTACGCCTGGGTCGTCCGACGCGTGCACGACGAAGGGCTGGAGGGTCGTGTCGACGTGCGTCTGTGTGACTACCGTGAGATCGACGGCCACTACGACAAGCTCGTGTCGATCGAGATGATCGAAGCCGTGGGGGCCGACCATCTCGACACCTTCGCTCGCGTGTGCGGCGAGCGTCTGAAGCCCGATGGACGCATGCTCCTGCAGGCCATCGTGATCGACGACCGGGTGTACGACGCCGCCGTACGCTCCGTCGACTACATCAAGAAGTTCGTGTTCCCGGGCAGTTTCATTCCCTCGCTCCAGGTGATCCAGGACGCCATGAAGCGGCGTACCGACCTGCGACTGCTGCACGTCGAGGACTTCGGGGACCACTACGCGCGTACCCTGAGCGACTGGCACGACCGCTTCGAGGACGCGGCCGATCGGATCCGCGCGCTGGGATTCGACGACGCCTTCCTTCGACGCTGGCGGTTCTACTTCAAGTACTGCGAGGGTGGGTTCGCCGAACGCCGTATCGGCGTGCAACAGATCGTGGCGGGCAAGCCGCTCGATCGCCGCCCCGTGGTGTATGGGCGGGTCTGACGCGTGGACGTCTCGCTCCCGACACTCGGTCCTCTGGGCATCGGATTGGCCGGCGCGGCGGCGCTGCAGCTGGTGCTTTACCTCGTCATGCTCCGCACGCGCAACGCCGGGATCGTCGATGCCGGGTGGGCCACGTCGTTGGCGTTGATGGGGATCGGCTATCCCTTCCTGTACGAGGGCGAGCCGGGGCGAGAGGTGTTGATCGCGGTCCTGGTGGGGAGTTGGGGTGGACGCCTGGCCTGGCACCTGTGGGTCGATCGCGTGATCGGACAGCCCGAAGAGGGCCGCTATCTCCGTCTTCGCGAGATCTGGGGCGACCGGGCCGACCTGCACTTCCTGTGGTTCTTCCAACTGCAGGCCGCGCTGGCCGTGGTCCTGTCGCTTCCCTTCGCCTACGCGGCATCGAGCTCGGCGCCGTTCCCCGCCGCGTTCGACTTCGCGGCCGTCGGACTGTGGATCGCCGGCATCGTCGGTGAATCGTTGGCCGATCGGCAGCTCGCGCGCTTCAAGCGGAGGCCCGACTCGAAGGGGAGAACCTGCCGCGAAGGGCTGTGGAAGTACTCGCGGCACCCCAACTACTTCTTCGAGTGGATCCTCTGGTGCTCCTTCGCCGCGGCCGGAACCGCTGCGACCGGAGGCTGGCTGGGCTGGCTCTCGCCGCTGATCCTCTACCTGTTGATCAACCACGTCACCGGGATTCCCCCGACCGAGGCCCAGGCGTTGCGCAGCCGCGGCGACGACTATCGCGAGTACCAGCGCACGACGAGCCCGTTCTTCCCCTGGTTCCCTCGAACCCCACAGGAACGACCATGACCGCAGTGCAGCCGAGTGCGTCCGCCAACACCGTCGAGGCCCTGCTCGATCGGAACATGGTTCCCGACCCGGTGATCCGGCTCGGCATCCGCCGGCGTTGTGCCCGCAAACTGCGCGAGCTGAGCGGTCCGGGCGTCGAGGAACGGCACGAGCTCGAGCGTGCCTTCGTCGACGGTCTGCGCGCGAGCGAGGTCGCGATCCACACCGACAAGGCCAACGAGCAGCACTACGAACTGCCGCCGGAATTCTTCGAACGCGTCCTGGGGCCGCGCCTGAAGTACAGCTCCGGGTACTGGCCCGCGGGTGTCGACTCGCTCGAGGACAGCGAGGTGGCGATGCTCGACCTGTACCTCGAGCGCGCGAAGATGGTCGACGGTCAGGACATCCTGGAGCTGGGGTGCGGGTGGGGGTCGCTCACGTTGTACATGGCCGAGACGATGCCCAACAGCCGGATCACGGCGGTGAGCAATTCGGCCCCGCAGCGGGCCTTCATCCTGGGCCGGGCCCGTGAACGGGGTCTCGACAACGTCGAGGTGATCACCGAGGACGTGAATCGTCTGGATCTCGACCGGAAGTTCGACCGCGCGATCAGTATCGAGATGTTCGAGCACATGAAGAACTACGAGCGGCTGCTCGGACGGATCGCGGGGATGCTGAAGAGCGGCGGGCTGCTCTTCGTGCACATGTTCACGCACCGTCGGCACAGCTATCACTACGAGGTGAAGCACGACGGGGACTGGATGGCGCGCTACTTCTTCACGGGGGGCACCATGGCGGCCGACGACCTCATGCTGCGCTTCCAGAACGATCTGGTCGTCCGTGATCACTGGCGATTGCCCGGCTCCCACTACGAGAAGACCAGCAATGCCTGGTTGCGTCGCATGGATTCGCAGCGCGCCGAGATCGTGCCCGTTCTGGCCGAGACCTACGGAGAGGACGAGGTCGTCCGC
Organism: Candidatus Krumholzibacteriia bacterium; assembly: GCA_035268685.1. Lineage (NCBI taxonomy): Bacteria > Candidatus Krumholzibacteriota > Candidatus Krumholzibacteriia > Candidatus Krumholzibacteriia bacterium. The sequence continues at coordinate 8,432 of DATFKK010000095.1, forward strand.
TGGTGGTCGCGATGGCGGATCTTCTTCATGGCCTGTGCCGAGATGTTCGGCTACGACGGGGGCCGCGAATGGCTCGTGTCGCACTATCTCATGCAGAAGCGCGATTGAGCCCGCCGACCCGGGCGGAGATCGTGGTACACTCGTCGTTGTCGGCGAAGGACATCGGGGGAAGGATCGGCATCCAGAGTTCGGACTCCCGAATCGCCCGGTGACGAGACACGGCGTCACCACGTCCGGTCCCCGTCGACAGCTTCCCTGAGTGCGGAAACGAAGACCCCGGCCGCGAGCGCGACCGGGGTCTTCGTACGTTCGGCGGCAGACGAGATGCGCCTCAGCGACCGCCGGCGACGGTTCCGGAGGACTCCCGGAAGTCTTCGATCCGCGTTGTGACGTCGGCCGCTTCGGGCAGGTCGAGGTCGAGGTAGTGGATCGTGTTCTCGGCGTCGACCACCTCGCCGTCTTCGATCTCCAGGTCGATCCGACCGACGAACTTCCCCTGGCTGTTGGCGGCCACGATCCGGGTGGGCCCGAACTGTCGGGGGCGTGGCAGCGCGTTGTCGAGGATCCCGTCGACGATCAGGTCCATCTGCTGGAAACCGCCCTGGTGGAGCTCGCGCAGCAACGCCAGGCTGTTGCTGCGCTTCAGGCTCGTGAGGATCACCACCACGTCGGCCTTCGCGTCCATCTCGGGAAGCCACGTCCGCATGGCGGTGGCGGGATCGACGGCCTCGACGTTCCCGGCCTTCACCACGTAGCTCGCGTCGAGGTACGCGGGATCGACGACGCTGGTCACGGCGATGCGTACGCCGTCGCGCTCCACCACGGAGTAGGGGTCGAAGACGAGATCTCCACCCCGCTGCACGTTGGCGCTCACGAAGTCCAGTCCGGTGGAGGCGGCCACCCGGCCGACGGCGTCCACACCGTGGCCCAGCTCGTAGGGGCCGATCCCGACGATCTCGTAGCCCATGGTCGCGGTCTCCGCCGCGACGAAACGGCTCTGCTCCAGGGTGTCCCGGGTGGGGTCGCCGAAGAGACTGCCGGCGTCGAGGAGCAGGGCATCGGGGCGTTCGGACCGGATGCCGCGGATCACGTCGGCGCGACGGGCCAACCCGCCCAGTGGCCGCGACGGGCAACCACAGTCGTCGATCTCGGCACGTACGGCGCCATTGTAGAGGATCGTCAGCGTGGTCGAGTCGGCGGCGGCAGGGGGGACGGGTCCGATCAGGAGCAGGGTGCAGAAACTCGTGGCGACCGCGAGCGCACGAGCGGTGGCTCGGCGGGGCGGTCGCACGTCGACGAACATGAGCGTGGTCTCCCGGGCTGCTGTGGGCAGGTTCGTGGCCGGCGTCGGGAGGACGTCGCGGCGCAGGATCGATGTCGGGGATGATCGTCGATCCGCGCCCGCGCTGCCGTCATCCATCGGTAAAACCCCCTCGTCCCCGGGGGTTGCATCCGGCCGGAGGCCGGCCCGCTGCGGGCCGGAGCCTCCGTGATCCCCGGGAGGGAAGTTCCGGGGGCGGACACCCCGGCCCTGGACCGGCGGTCGTCCACTCAGGAGGCGAACGCCTGCTCGAGCATCAGACCCCAGCGGGTGCGGAGGGTCGGTCGCAGGGCGAAGATCTCGTCGAGGTCGGTGCGCAGCGCGCGTCGGATCTTTGCGGCGAGAGACGGGCTGACCACGGGCTCGAGCGAGAGTTCCCGGTGGATCTGCTCGGTCCGATCGATCCATCGGGGCATGAGGTCCTCCTCCAACTGATGCTGAACGACCCCCGTCTCTGTCAAGGCGTGTCGTAGACCGCGTGGCAGCTGGGCCAGCCGATCGGCCGGTGCGGTGAGCACGAGGGGCGTGTTCTCGATCGGGAACCCCACGCGGGCCGCGATCGACGGGATCCGGGCGAGGGGGACACGATCGGTGCTCAGGGCCAGGTCGGCGCTCGGGAGCAGTTCGACCGGCACGCGCGCGCCCTCGATGTCGACGGGCCCACGGGCCAGGCCCAGGAGGATCTCGGTCGCGTCGCCGTCCGTTCCCGGCCCGATCGAGCTCCAGTCCACGCGGGCGTCCAGGTGTGCGAACCAGTCGTTCACCGGAGCGCGGAGTCGATGCGCCCGTGCGTCGGAGAGTTCGTCGCGGTCCAGGACCACGCGTCGTCCCCGTGAGGGGGTGAAGGCTTGACCGCGGCGGCCGTAGGCCAGGCGCGGCAGGATCCGTTCGGCCGTCATGCGAGGCGTCACGTGCAGCTCGGTGCTGCCGGCGTTGCCGGGGGACTTCCAGCGGCGGACCATGGCCGCGGCCTGCTGACGACGGAGCTCGGCCGCCAGCGCTGCGATCGGTTCGCGCACCACCTGCACGACGAAGCCGTCGGCACCGATCAGGGCTCGTAGATGGCGGCGGACCTGAGCGCCGGCGACACGGCCGTCGCGGCACACGAGACCGCGCGTGGCCTCGGCCAGGGATGGAGGATCGGTCCGGTCGTGGGCGCCGGTCACGAGTGTCTCGGTACGCTCGGGCTCGAGCACCTGGCCCCGGCCGGCGGCGACGACGGCGCGCCACGTGCCGCGATCGTCGATCCCCGGGCCCAACCAGAACAGCATGCGGGGGGAGTTCACGCGAACGCCTCCTTGCGAGCGGCGATGACGCTCGCTTCCTGCGGAACGAGTTTGCGCTGCGCGGCGCCGGCGATGTGGCGCGCGATCAGGGCGGGTTCGGCTGCCGGATGACCGTTGTCCACGATCATGTCCGGGGAGCGCGGAGCCTCGTAGTCCAGATCCAGGCCCACCACGTCGTCGCGTTCGCCACGGAGCGCGGCCAGATAGTGCTGCTCGCGGTCCCGCGTGAGGCACACGTCGAGCGGGGTGGACACGTAGACTTCGAAGTAGCGGTCGAAGCAACGGCGGTTCCGGTCGCGGACGGACTGCTCGATCGAGTTCAGGGCGCAGATCACGTCGAATCCCTGCCTCTCGAGCACGGCGCAGAGATCCGCGGTGCGGGTCTCGCGTCGCGAGCGGGCTTCCCGTGTGAACGACAGCTCGGCGGTGCGACCGTCGACGGCTGCCCGCAGGTCGTCGCCGTCCAGGAGAACCGTCTGCGGTCGTTGTCGTTTCCAGAGGTCGACGAGGACGCGGGCGATGCTGGACTTGCCGGCACCGGACAGTCCGACCAACCAGAGAACCATGGGAAGCCTGCCTGGGTCGCAGCCTTGGATGTCGCATCGAAGCCGGGTGACGCGGTGCCGAGCAAGACCGGCGCCGGTGGGGCAGGACCTTCCCCCGATCCTGGAGGATTTCCCCAAACGGCTGTGGTGTCGTGGGTTGCGGGGGCGAGTCGAGGGGCAGGACTTGCCGCCCCTCGCCGCGTCGCGGGGTCCGTGTCCGGAAAATGGCCGGCGCGTCGGCCGGGGGTGAACGGGAACCGTGCGATCCCGCGGGATCAGCCGGAGGTCTGTCCGAGGACGCGGAGCACGGCGTCCTCGAGGTCCCGTTCGTCGCCGTCGGCGTATCCCTGGTGACGCCAGGCGATGGTCCCGTCGGGGGCGATCAGGAAGGTGGTGGGGAGGACCCGGACGCCGAGGGCCTCGCCTCCGGCGCGGTCGGGATCGCGCAACGCCGGGAAGGTGAATCCCTTGTCCTCGAACCAGGGCTCGATCCGATCGACCATGCGTTCGGAGTCCCAGCTCACCGCCCACAATTGCACGCCCCGATCGGCGTACTCCGCGCGGAGGGCGTCGTAGGCGGGCATGGCCTTCTTGCAGGGCGCGCACCACGTGGCCCAGAAGTCCAGGATCACGGGCCCACGCTCCAGGGCGTCGGCGAGGCGGTGCTCCCCCCCGTCGAGATCGACGAACACCAGCTCGGAAGGCGTGACCGTCGCGGTGTCCTCCGTGGCTTCCCCGTTCGCCGTCGTGGTGAGCCCCTCGATCCACGAGCGGGGTGCGAGGAGCGCGACCAGGGCCAGCACCACGAGCACCAGCGAGATCCGCAACGACCAGTTCGAGCGCATGGATCCGACCTCCGGGGAACGACCTCGAGCAACAGGGTAACCCCGTCTTCCGGTCCTGCGTAGGCCCGTCTTTCCAAGCACCCGCGCGGGGTTTACCATCGCCGCTCCGCCGGCGTTCCCTCGCGTGGCGTCGGCTCCAGTCCCCATCCCGGAGACAACGATGCGCGATCGGTTCCGCTTCCGCCCGGCCCTCGTCGTCCTCGTCGCTCTCGTCGTGCTGGCCCCGGCCGAGGCCCCGGCGCAGACCGAGTTCGATCTCCTGAACCTCTACCGCGACGAGATCAGCCGCCTGGTCGACGCACCGGGTGCCTCCCGGAGCGTGGCCGCGGGCCGGATCAACCCGGCCGCCTGGGCGGTGCAGGGTCGGGGTGGTGTCTACTTCGGATGGGAGGACTTCGAGAACGACACTTCGGTCGACGACTGGATCGGTGTGGCTTCGTTGCGGTACCTGGGTTTCGCGGTGCGACACCGCTCGGTGGACGACGTACCGCTGACCGGAGGGCAGCTCTACGACGCCAGCAAGACCGAGTACACCCTCGGTCTGAGCCTCGGCGACAAGAGCACGTCGGTGGGCACGAGTCTCACCTGGGACCGTGGCGATCGGAACCTGCTCGGGGACTCGCGCCGCTGGGTGAACGGTGCGATCTACCGGAGTTCGTGGGGCTCACTCGGGATCAACACCGTCTACGACTTCGACCTCTCGCAGTCGCTCGATCAGGTCGATCTGGGACTGCGTCCCTTCGGTCCGCGGGTGACCTTCTTCGCCGACTTCCTGGGTTGGTACGACCAGAGCGGATCGTGGCTCAGCTTCGACTACGACGAGACCCTCGTCGGCTACGGCGTCGAGGTCCAGCCGATCGCCGGATTGAAGGTCGGCTTCCGCGCCGACGACGAGGGCTTCATGGGTTTCCGCGTGAACCTCGGTTTCGACACCTTCCGTCCCTCGGCCCGCTATCGGATCGACGACGACGGCGACCACGTGGCCACCACCTACGCGGTCGAATTCGCGCCCGGTCCCGACCTGCGCGACGCCTGGCCGGGTGGTGGTCCGGGCGAGGGCATCTACCCGGAGATCTCGCTGAAGGGTCCCGTGACCTATCGGCACTACGGGTGGTTCGACGACCGCACGCGCTTCGTGGAGCTGCTGCGGCGTATCGACTCGATCGCCGAGAACCCGAGGACCGACGGCGTCATCCTGAATCTCTCGGGCGTGCAGATGAACGTGGCCCTGCACTGGGAGCTGCGCAAGCAGCTCGCCGGCCTGCGCGCCAATGGCAAGAAGGTCCTGGTGTACGCCGATCGGTTGACGCTGCCGTCGTACATGATGGCGACCGTGGCCGACGAGTTGTGGCTCGATCCCCAGGGAGGGATCGACATGATCGGCCTGAACATCGGCCGCAGTTACTACGCCGACATGCTCGAGAAGGCCGGCATCGGTTTCGACGAGTGGCGTTTCTTCGAGTACAAGAGCGCCCTCGAGGGCTTCGCGCGCGACTCCTTCAGCGACGGCGCCGAGGAGCAGTTGCGGGCCGTCCTCGACAGCTTCTGGCGCGACATGCTCACGCCGATCGCCCACGCCCGTGGACTGTCGATCGAGGAACTCGAGCGGATCGTCGACGAGAAGGGCAATGTGATCCCGCGCGAGGCCGAGGAACTCGGCCTGGTCGACATGCTCGGAACCCTGTCCGATCTCCGGCAGAACAAGCAGGAAGCGCGGAGGCGCCCGGGCGTGGACGACGACGTCGCCCTGCTCGGTGCGACCTTCGGTGATCCCGTCTGGCGGAGCGAGGAGTGGGGCGAGGCGCCGCGGATCGCGGTGGCCTACGCCATCGGTCCCACGCAGATGGACTCGGGGATCCGCGCCCGCGAGCTCAGCGAGTGGCTGCGCGCGAAGCGGGAGGACCCGGGGGTGGCCGCCATCGTGCTCCGCGCCGACTCTCCCGGTGGCGACGGTCTGGCCAGCGAACTCGTCGCGCGCGAGATCCGCAAGACCAAGGACGTCAAGCCGATCATCGTGAGCCAGGGCCGGGTCGCCGGTTCGGGCGGATACTGGATCTCGATGGACGGAGACGCGATCGTCGCCTCGCCCTTCACGATCACCGGCTCGATCGGCGTGATCGGTGCCCACGTCTACGACGACGGCATCGCCGAGCGCCTCGGGATCGACTACGACCACGTGCAACGCGGGAGCGGAGCCGATCTGTTCGACGGTCCGTCGCTTCCGCTCGTCGGTCTCTCGATCCCGCATCGTCCGGCCACCGACGAGGAGCGAGCCCGGATCCGGGACCTGATCCTCGAGTTCTACGACGACTTCGTGGAGAAGGTCGCCGAGGGCCGCGGCATGACCCCGCAGGAAGTCGAGGAGATCGCCCAGGGACGGATCTGGAGCGGTACCGACGGCGAGGACATCGGCCTGGTCGACGAGGTCGCCGGGATGTGGTCGGCGATCATCATGGCCAAACAGGCGGCGGGTCTGGACGCCGACGACCGCGTGCAGCTCGTCGAGGGACCGGAGCTCGGCTTCCTGCCGCCCGATCTCTTCCGGCCGAACCTGCTCCCGATCCGTCTGGCGGCCTGGTTCACGGGCGACGAGCTGGTGCGCCCGATGCCGGCCGAAGCCGATCCGGCGGCCGCGGTCGAGTTGCCCGCGGGTCTCGCCCGGATCGTCGCCCCCGCGCAGTGGGAATCGTTGTCGGGTCCGGCGCGACTCTACCTCCTGCATCTGCTGTCGGCACCCACGCAGCCGCGCGCGATCATGGAACCCTACGAACTGAACGTCGATCGCGACGCGCGCTCCCGATGAACGCGCCGCGGTCGCGGACCATGTATCACTCCGGGGGTCGGCCTCACTTCCAGTGCAGGTCGACCACCAGCGGGAAGTGATCGCTGGCGATCCGCGTGTCGTCGCGTTCGAGGCCCGCTGCGCGGAGGGTCTCCTCCGACATCCGTCCCGTGTCGAGCACGTAGTGCCGTGGGGTGTCGACCACCGAGTCGCTCACGAAGACCCAGTCGAGGCGGCCGGGTCCGAAGCGCGAGCCCCGGACGTCCCAGGTGTGGAGGAAGGGCTGCTCGACGTGGCGCAGCGGCACGTCGCGGAGCGGGGTGCCGTCCCAGTCGGGAGGGGAGTCGGGGCCGAAGCGGTTTTCGTCACTCACGTCGCCGGTCATGACCGTGTCGAGTTGCTGGCGTTCGCCCACGAGGTTGAAATCGCCGGCCAGGACGAACGGGGTGCGATCGTCGAGCTCGATCCGTCCGCCGGGCGTCCGCGCGTCGCGCAGGAAGCGGATCACACCGTCGGCCTCGATCTGTCGCATCGAGTCGGCGTCGCAGCAGCGCCAGTGGTTCGCCATCACCAGGACGTCGCGCTCGGGCGTGTCGAGGAGGGCTGCGGTGATCCGGTGGTCTTCCTCGGTCTCGTCGACGTCGCCGATCACCGACCACGCGCGGAGAACGGGATACCGGCTGAGGATCACGTTGCCGCCGTCCTCGCGGGCGGGGTGCCAACCGGACAGGTCGCGGTCGAGGAGCGCACCCAGTCGCACGCGCACCTGCTCGCCGTCGTGGTCCCAGACCTCGGCGAAGACCCAGACGTCCGGATCGATCGTGGTCAGCACGCGTCGTAGTGCCGCCTGGCGCGCGACGTCGCCGGTCTCGAAGAGGCCGTCGTCCTGGATGTTCCAGGACACCAACCGGAGGTCGGTCCGTGCTGCGCGCTCGAGGGGGATCGGGGTGATCGGCTCGCGGTCTTCGGGCCAGACCAGGGTGAACGAGCCGTCGTCGGGAGCACGGTCGCGGCTGCGTTCGTCGACGATCGCCAGGTGGATCGCGCGGCCCGCGAAGAGGTCGTGACGATCGAGGCCGCGGGGAATCGTGACCTCGAGCGTGGAGGCCGTCACGGTCGGTGCCACCAGCACGCCCAGGAAGTCGCGGAGTGTCGTGTCGTCGCCGAGCGGGGGTTCGTATCCGTCGACGTGCAGTTCCCCCGTCCGGTCTCCGATGTCCCACACCACTTCGGCGCCGAGGCGGCCGACGCGCCGGCCGGTGTCGACATCACGGTCGGCGTCGATCACGAGGAGCAGTCCGGGCTCCTCGTCCCCGTTCTCGACGGTCGAGAATCGGAGCCCGACGTGCAGGAACGACGCGTCGACGCGCGCGAGGAGCGCGGTGATGTCCCGTCCCGGTCGTCCACCGGCGGCGGCGTGCCGCGGGTCTCCGGTGGGGTCGGAGACGTGGAGGGCGTCGGCGGGCCAGTCGTCGAGGCGGCCGTCGAGGCGCCAGCCCGTGGCCTCGGCCACGGGTGGGCCAGCGATCAACGTGATCAGCGCGAGCAGCAGGAACGACGTCCTCACGGCCCTCCTTCTTCCTCCGCCCCGCTCACGGCGCGGTGGTCCATGCCGGCGATGCGGGCGGCGTCCCCTCCGGTCTCCAGCAACGGTGCCCGAGCGAGGATGCTATGGGGGACCGCCGGCGCCGGCAACGCTTCCCGTATCGCGCCGGGATCGGCGGGCCCGGCCCCGGGCCGCCGCACCGAGGGGCGCACCGGCTGGGCTCACGGCCGTATCCTGCGCAATGGCAAGCTCTTGGGTGTGTAGTGAACTTGTGCTGCCACCTTGACCGTCGCCCTCGCGGGACCTAGTCTGCAGCTTCGATCCCCCTGCTCCGGCCTGCGCGCGCCCCGAACCAACGCGCGCCTCGCGCCGACCAAGACATCCGGGGCCTTCCGATGAATACCGACAAGGATTGCCTGTTCCTGCGCGCCGCGCGGCGCGAGACGACGCCGCGTCCCCCCGTGTGGATGATGCGGCAGGCGGGGCGCTACCTGCCCGAGTACCGGGCCGTGCGCGAGACCGCGAGCTTCCTGGATCTCTGCCATCAGCCCGACCTGGCGGTCGAGGTCACCATGCAGCCGATCCGGCGCTACGATTTCGACGCCGCGATCATCTTCTCCGACATCCTCGTTCCCTGCATCCCCATGGGTGCGGACTTCGGATTCGGCGGGGGGCCGCCGCGCCTGGACGAACCCTTCGACACCCCCGAGGCCCTGGCCCGGTTGAAGGTCGTGGACGCGCGCAAGGACCTGCCGTGGATCCACGACGCGCTGGCCGGCGTGCGCGAGCAGCTCGACGCGTCGAAGGCCCTGCTCGGCTTCGCCGGCGCGCCGTTCACGCTGTTCTGCTACCTGGTCGAGGGCGAGGGCTCGAAGCTCTTTCCCAAGACCAAGTCGCTCATGTGGACGAACCCGAAGCTGGCCGACGAGATCCTCTCGATGCTCACCGAGCAGATCGGGGCGTACCTGGTCGAGCAGGTGCGTTCGGGGGCCGACGCGGTGCAGCTCTTCGACACCTGGGGCGGGCTGCTGCATCCGCAGGACTTCGAGACCTTCGCGTTGCCCTATGCGCGCAGGATCTTCGAGCGCGTCACGGCCGAGACCGGCGCGCCGATCATCTACTACGTGAACGGCAATCCGGCGCTGCTGCCGGCGCAGGCCGGCTCGGGATGCTCGATCGTCGGCGTCGACTGGCGCATGCCGCTCGATCAGGTCGCCGCGACCATTCCGGCCGACATCGGCATCCAGGGCAACCTCGACCCCATGCTCCTGTTGACCGATCCGGAAACCGTGCGCACGCGAACGCGTTCCATGATCGAGTCGCTCGGCGGACGACCGGGCTACATCTGCAACCTGGGACACGGTGTGACCCCGCCGACCCCACTCGAGAACGTCGCCGCGTTCGTCGACGCCGTGAAGTCGATGGCGCCCGCCGCAGAGGGGGAATCGCGATGACTTCCGAGGTCCGACGCGCGCTGCCCGAAGGGACCGAGGAACTGCTGGCGAAGTACGACCGCGCCGGCCCGCGCTACACGAGCTATCCCACCGCGCCCGCCTGGCGCGAGATGGGACCCGAAGACATGCGCGACGCCCTCCGTCGCTACGCTGCGGCCGACGACGCGGGAACGGCCCCTCCGTTGTCCCTGTACGTCCATGTCCCCTTCTGCGCCGAGCGGTGTCTGTACTGCGGATGCAACGTGGTGATCGCCCCGCGCGACAAGGTCAGTGAACCCTATCTCGACGCGCTCGACCAGGAGATCACGCTGCACGTGAAGGAGCTCGGCGCGCGCCGGCGGGTGAGCCAGTTGCACCTCGGCGGGGGCACGCCGACGTATCTGCAGCCCGCCCAGCTCGAGCGCATGATCGGCTGGCTGAAGGAGCGTTTCGAGTTCCTGCCCGACGCCGAGCTGTCGATCGAGGTCGACCCGGTGGTCACCACCGAGGACCACGTGCGCACCCTGCGGAAGATCGGCTTCAACCGGATC